>JAZNVO010000100.1:0-3068 GCA_045592885.1 Alphaproteobacteria bacterium | reverse complement strand
ATGCGTGTCATTTAACTGAATAGCAACTTTTTCCGGAAGTAAATCAAAATCTGTGTGATTTTCCAAAAAGCGACGCATAATGTCATTAATAACACAAGAAGTAAAGAAATATTGTTGCATCAAGCGTAAATATTTCCCTTGCTCCACCGCATCAGAAGGATATAACACTTTAGAAATTGTTTCAATTTGAATATTTTGTTCAACAGCTTCAACATATCCCCCACGGTTAAATGTTTCCAAATCCAATGTATTTGTTGATTTTGCCGCAAATAATCGCAGGTAATTTACTGTTTTTCCACCATAACCAACAATCGGCATATCATACGGAACACCCAGCAACTGACTTGTGCCAACCCAGTGAGGCTCACGATGACCATTTCTTTCTTCATAAACAACTCGACCGCCGATTTGAACCAAACACGACCTGTCTGCTCGTTCAATTTGCCAAGGCGAAGTCCGATCTAACCAAGAATCAGCTCTCTCTTTTTGCCATCCATTTTCAAAGTATTGTTTAAACAAGCCGAATTGATAGTTAATACCATATCCATAACCGGGGATACCAAGTGTTGCAATTGCATCCAAAATACAAGCAGCCAACCGCCCTAATCCTCCGTTTCCAAGAGCCGGATCATATTCCGAATCCAAAACATCTTTTAATTGAATAGGGTTATCCAATTTAATTTCATTAATTAAGTCCATAATTTCAAAATTAAAAAGATTGTTCGGCAACAATCGGCCTAACAGATATTCTAATGAAAGATAATAAACTCTTTTCGGATCTTTTTTTTCATGTCTAGCAGCCGTTTGAAACATCCCATCAATACATAAATCGCGCACAGCCATTGCCAAAGCAGTAAACAAGTGATCCTTATCAGCCTCACAAACCCGTTTTGACAAAGAATATTTTATATGCCATTCGATTAATTTTTGAAGTTCTTGAGTTGTCGGTTTTTTAACCTTACAAGTTTTTGATTTGGATGTTGCCACCATCGTCTTTCCTTTCATAACAAACAATATGACATTAAACAAAATTATTTTATATTATAGAAAGAAAAACTTAACACTTCATTAACAAATATAAAAAAAACACTTTAGTTAAAGGATTTTTTTATTTTTCATCCACAGGTAAATCAGATTTTTCATTCAATGAATTAATTGTAACTTTCGGTTCTGACACAACTTCAGCCGTTCCATTTATTTTTTTTTTGGAATTTTTTTGTATAGAACGCCAAACGGCAACATTTTGTTGATGCTCTTTATATGTGGCTGCAAACCGATGACCACCCGTTCCGTCTGCAACAAAATAGATATAATTTGTTTGAGCAGGATTTAAAACCGCCGCCAATGCTTTTTTTCCCGGATTCGAAATCGGACCACGTGGCAATCCGGTCACAACGTATGTATTATAAGGACTTTTAAATTTCAAATCCTGATATGTTAATGCCCGTTTTAAATTATATTTTCCATCTGTTACTGCATAAAGAGCCGTTGGATCTGACTGTAATTTCATTCCTTTATTCAAGCGATTGATAAATGCAGAAGCAATAAGAGGCATTTCTTTTTGAAGAGCAGCTTCTTTTTCAACAACAGAAGCCAAAATAATCGCTTCTTTTGAATCTGACAATGGAATGGTTTTATTTCTTTTTTCCCAGAGAGCCTCGACGGTTCTATCCATAGCCCGTTCCATTCTCAATAAAATTCCTTTTTTGCTATCTCCCCATGAATAATGATACGTATCCGGTAACAAAGTTCCGTTTCTCGGGATCGAAGTTATTTCTCCCGTCAATCCTTTAGCTTTATCCAAAAGTTCAACAATTTGTTCAGAGGTTAATCCTTCAGGTATGATAACACGGCGAATATATGTTTCACCACTGACCAAAATCGTCATGACCATTTTAGGACTTGAATGCGCCGGAAAAGAATATTCACCCGCTTTAATTTGTCCGGCATTTCCACTTGCCCGAACACCAATTAAAAAAATTGAAGGAGAGTCAATAACCCCCTCTTTTTTAAGCAATGCAGCAACTTGTTTTAACCCAACTCCTTTAGGAATAACAACTTCTTTTCTTTCTTTCAAAATACCTTCAGAAACAAATTCCGTATAAGTTGTGAAAACACTGCCACCAATGAAAGAAGCACCGATAAAAAGCAATAAAAAATAGACAACAATTCTGTTTCGCATTCAAAATTTTCCTTTATCGGCGCCTAAATTCACATTATATTTTTTTGAAAATCAAAGATCCGTTTGTTCCTCCAAAACCAAATGAATTTGAAAGAGCATAACGAACTTCTTTTTCTTTTGCTTTATTCGGAACCAAATCAAAACCGGCTGTTTCCTCTTCCGGATCAACCAAATTAATTGTCGGCGGTAATAAGGAATTATTCATTGCCAATACGGAATAAATAGATTCAACGGCACCGGCTGCCCCCAACAAATGTCCGACACATGATTTTGTTGAACTCATTGATACCTTTGTATTACCGAAAATGCTTTGAACGGCCCTAAATTCAACCATATCACCAAGTGGTGTAGAGGTTCCATGCGCATTAATATAATCAATATCTTCCGGATTCAAACCAGCTGATTTTAAAGCACCCAACATTGCACGATAACCACCGTTTCCACCAGGTGCCGTAATATGATATGCATCTCCAGTCATAGCGTATCCGACAACTTCAGCATAAATTTTTGCTCCACGGGCTTTGGCGTGTTCATATTCTTCCAAAACAACAACACCGGCTCCCTCACCCATAACAAAACCATCACGGCCTTTATCCCAAGGACGAGAAGCCAATTCCGGTGTTTCATTATAGTGTGTTGACAAAGCTTTGGCTTGAGCAAAACCAGCAATACCGACTTTACAAATAGCAGCTTCAGCCCCACCAGCAATCATCACATCTGCTTCATTATTTTTAATAATACGAGCCGCATCACCAATGGCATGTGTTCCTGTAGCACAAGCCGTCACAACAGCATGGTTTGGACCTCTAAAACCATATTTAATTGAAACATGGCCAGAAATCAAATTAATCAATGCCGAGGGAATGAAAAACGGAGAAATGCGACG
>JAZNVO010000099.1:0-2942 GCA_045592885.1 Alphaproteobacteria bacterium | reverse complement strand
TTCTACTCCCGTAAAATGCTTTTCTACGATACTTCGGAGCGAATACAACGTGGTACTTGCAATTCCAACTCGTGTGTGATAATTTATAATTGTCCATTAAAAAAATCCTTTCTTTTTTATGACTGTTTGCAGACCGTCATTCCTTCTTATACGAAAGGATTTTTTGGATGTAAAGCTATAAGCTCTACGGAACCACCGGCCTAGCCGGTGGTTTTCTTCTTACAATAAAAAAAGCGCCCAATAGCGAGCGCTTTTTATTCCTCTCATTTTTTTTAAAATTTATACTTCATATTGGCTAAGCCGGTATGATTTGTGTAATCTCCTTTGAAAACACCTTCGTATTCCAGAGAAATTTCCGTTTTGTTATTCAAATCAAGTCCGATACGGGCGCCGATTTCAATACCGAATTTATCCATTTCTTCACTGGTTACTTGATAACGAGCGCCATTGGCCAACGTGACATCATGTTCAAATTCCGGTGTAATCAAATCATAAGTTGCGGCCATTCTGAATTCCGGCGAGAAAGCAACTCCTCTTGACAAGGTATAAACCACACTATATTGAAGCCCCAAAACACCTGTCAACAAATGACCGTTTGAAGCATCAACACTTTGTCCGGCATCGTCTTCATATTTATGACGATTGATATAGCTATATCTCAAACCAAGTTCCGGCGTAATCACACCGGTTGCCCAATCATCCGTGATAAACGGACCAATCTTACGTCCCGTTTTGAATTGAGCACTAAAAATATCCACATCATATTCGGCATCAATTTGTTCTGTGAAAACTTTTTTACTTTCACTATAGGTTGAACGGGTATATGAAACCATCCAGTTGCTATAGAAACGATTCGGATGATATTCCCCATAAGCAAAAATTGAGTGTGAATCAATTTCCGTATCCCGTCCGACAGATTCCCCATCTGCCGTTGTATAGGCATATCCAACCCCAAATTTTGAATCTTTTGAAACCGGCATATCAAAACCGACCGCCATTGTTTTTGAGTCAATATCAAAAGCTTTTTCGTTACTCATTTCGGAGCGACCATACATTGCCTTTACCCAAAGATTGGCTTTCCTTTGAGGGAATTTATAAAACCGTTTTCCACGATGGATATATCCTGTCCGTGCCGTTGCATCATAAAGCTGTTTATCAACGATCTTTGACAAGCGATTCATAATTTCCATTGAATGCGATTGAATCAATGCAGATGTATCCGGTGCAAGTCCTTCAATCGCTTTTTTGTATTCTTCGGTATTCGGCCCGATTAATTGCGCTTTTTCATTCAAAAGAGATTGAATTTTTTGAGCTTTTTCATGACCTTCAATAGCAGAGCTATAAATCCAAACTTTATAAACACAATCAAGGTCTTTACATTCTATTTGCGGTTTCGGGTCTGGCTTACCTGTCCCCGAGTTATCATTATTCGTTTTGTCATCATCCAGTTTATCGCTATCCGGTGTTTCGCTATCCGGTGTTTCGCTATCCGGTGTTTCGCTATCCGGTGTTTCGCTGTCCGGTGTTTCACTATCCGGTGTTTCACTGTCCGGTGTTTCACTATCCGGTGTTTCGCTATCCGGTGTTTCACTATCCGGTGTTTCGCTGTCCGGTGTGTCTGTTGCCATTTTATATGTCAATTCATACACTCCGTCACCTATATAGCTGATATTATATAGCTCATTTGTTAAGGTGGCAAAAACATTGGGCGCATCTGAAACAATTGAAGATGCATTCAAAATTTTATATGTTCTTGACCCTTCAGTGAAATGTTCACCGGCTTTAACGATAAACGCCAAATCCGTTCCTGTTGAAGAAACATTCAACGTATTGGCCATCACCCGTCCAAATTCATTGTTATTTTGGGCATTCAAATGTGTAATTAATTTCGTATTATCATTAAAATTAATTGTATCCCCATATAAGGTTGCATACCCGAGATCAAGTCTTGAATTTTGAACATTAATCGTTCCGACTTTTCTCTGTGAATCAGAGGTTAATGAAGAAGAAACATTGAAAAATCCTTTTGTCGAATCATTTGTGTTATATAATTGCAAGACACTGTTGGCAATATCAATTGTTCCGGCGTTATAAATATCTTCCCCATCGGCAAACATGCGATTTTTGGCACTTGCCTCACCTTGATATTCAATATCCAAATCATCTTGAGCACTGTTGATTAAAACGTATCCTTTGTTATAAATGGCACTGCCAGTCACAGCTTTGTTACCCGAAAAATGAACATCACTTGCCAACTTAAGTTCCAAGCGAGCCTCTTCCTCGTTGTAAATGGCGCCTCCTTGTGCCGTTGTGTTTGTCAACTCATTATTTGAAAAGACAGCGCCCCCGTTAAATATGATATCCCCCTTGTTATACACAGCACCACCATACGCTCTTGAACCGGCTGAAACTGTGTTCCCATCAAAGCTGGCCTGTTTGTTGAAAGTGACACCGCCTTCATTATAAACGGCACCCCCTTGAGCAGAATATGACGTTGTTTCAACAGTATTTGATTTAAAACTCGTGGCCTCGTCAAAAACCATTGTGTCTTTATTATAAACAGCACCACCGGCAGCTGTTGCTTTGTTCTTTTCAAACAAAAGGGTGGCCGTTTCACTTGCTGTTGTTATACCCTCATCTAAAGCAGACGAATCCTCAACACCGAATGTCGTTGTTCCGGCATTATAAATCGCCCCTCCATTCGTTGCCGTGTTTTCGTTAAAGGTTGTGTTTTTCGAAACAGAAAGCATGCTTTCATTATAAATCGCTCCACCTGAAGCAGCATTATTTTGGGTAAAAGTTGTTGTGTTCCCATTTTGAATGGTAACATTACCACTGTTATAAATGGCACCTCCTTGATCAGCCGTGTTGGAATCAAAGGTTGCCCCTTCAATCACAGCATCCCCACCGTTTGCATTATAAATCGCACCACCTTTTTCCGT
>JAZNVO010000098.1:0-7007 GCA_045592885.1 Alphaproteobacteria bacterium | reverse complement strand
GTTAACGAAGCAATCATCAACGGCGTATATCCATTAGCTTCTTTTCTGTTCAAATCCGATTTATTTTTAATCAATGAGCGAATAATTTTTAAATTCCTGTCTTTCACTAGCTGATGAAAAACAGCCGGATTTAATCCCCCGTTAAGCATTTTATGTGTGTTAACATCAAAACAAAAATCTTGTTCACCGGTTATACTCATATTCTCTTCTTCCCTTTTATAAAATTTTAATTCCTTATAACATAGAGTTTTATTTTCTGTCAATAAAAAGGAAAACTTGTCGGAAATGCTTTTACAGGATTTTACACACCAAAATTTAATAAGAATGATTCGAAATGCCGTCCTCAATCAAAATTTAAACTCCATTATGCCGTTGATCATCAAGATTTAGAAAAAGCCCTTAAAATTATTGGTGAAATTTGCAATCAAAATAACATTCCCGGTTTTAAAGTTGTATGTTTTCCTTTTGGCCAAGCAACTCTTAACCAATTTGAGATGCAAAGTGATAAAATTCCACCACACCAACAAGATGGGAAAGATTTCACCATTTATATTGGAGAGGGTCAAGACAACCCGGAATTTATGAGATATTTCACACAGTTAATTGAACATAATTTCATCAAAAACGGTATTCGACCGGCGCCAAGACTGGGTGAAAATATTTTATTGGGTGATAAACCGATTAATGGATCCATTTATGGCTCCTATAGATATGAAGTCAATGAAAATGGCATTGAGAACCCAAGAAGAAATTTTGTTGCACCAATTAAGGGGGATTTTATGGAAAATGTTACTGTGTCACCCCAATCACCTAAAACAATGATGCATACAATCAACATTCCAACACAAAAAGAAATGGAAGAAACAAAAAATGTTTTAAGCAAAATCGGTATTAATTTTTCCATTCAAGAAAATGCTGAATTTGCCGTTGAGCGAAATCCTCAAATTCCCTCTTTTAAATTGATTCATCAAGAACCCTATGCCATTCGTTCTTTGTTAAATCAGATTAATCAAGAGACTTTTGAAAACACATTTTCTGAAGAATTTGAAAATACGCAAAAAGCAACACATGTTCAAAAATTACTTAAAAAAATAGGTATTCAATTTTATCGTATTCAACCCTTTATGGATAAAACAAACCCTAAAAGAATTGTATTGTGCCAAAATAATGATATTATTCAACAGTTAATGGAAAAGGCTGAAGTGAGGAATATTTCACAAATGGATATTGCCTCCGTTTCTTCCAGAGAAGAAGCCATCAGATTATGCACCATTCTTAAAAAACATGGAATTCCGGCCGGACGAGTCGCCTATCAAAATGATGATGGTGTTTATATGTATTCAATTGTTTATAAAATGAATCCTGAAACTGATAAACTTTTAAGGAAATTTAATGCCGGCTTTATTGATGAGAAAAATCCGCTCTATACTTTAAAAGATTATCCCCAAAACCAACAACAAAAAATTGGATAATTGTTTTGATAAAGGCTTATTTATAAAGGAAAGAATTTTTTAATTTACTCATCACAAACAAAAAACCCCCGATAAAAATCGAGGGTTTTAAGCGTTTAAGTTGAAATAGTCTTATTCAGCTGTTTCTTCTTTAACTGCTTTTTTTGTTGTTCTTTTGGCTTTAGCCGGTTTTTCAGCTGTTTCTTCTTTTGAAGCTTTTGCTTTTGTTGTTTTTGCCGGTTTTTCTTCTTTGACTTCTTCAGCAATTTCAACAACTTGACCGGAATCTTTTCCTTTAGCCGTTACATCTCTGTCAACAAGTTCGATGATACCCATCGGAGCACAGTCACCAAAACGGAAACCGGCTTTCAAAACACGCACATAGCCACCCGGACGAGATTGATAACGCGGAGCCAAAACAGTTAAAAGTTTTTCAACCATAGCTTCGTCACGCAAGAAAGAAATCAATTGACGACGAACGTGCAATGTGTTTGTCTTTCCTTTTGTGATTAATTTTTCAACAATCGGGCGCAACTCTTTTGCTTTTGGCAATGTTGTTTTAATTTGTTCATGTTTAATTAAAGAAACAGCCATATTTGCAAACATTGAACGGCGATGAGCTGCTTTTTTATTCAATGTTCTTTTTTTAAATCCGTGACGCATTTTTCATTCCTTTCTTCATCACTAAAGCCTTGACGCGCAAAGCTGATAACACACGCTGACCATCCACACCTCCAACCTTGGCAATGTAAAGGTCAGACGCCGAAAACCACTTTCGGCGATTTTTTGACCGGTTTAGTTGTCTGTATCAACAGTTGCTGATAAGACTTCCAAATCTTCTGGTGGCCAACCTTCAACTTGCATACCGAGATGCAAGTCCATTTCAGCCAATAATTCTTTGATTTCATTCAATGATTTACGACCAAAGTTCGGAGTTCTGAGCATTTCAGATTCTGTTTTTTGGACCAAATCACCAATGTAGATAATGTTGTCATTTTTAAGACAGTTAGCTGAACGAACAGATAATTCAAGTTCATCCACTTTTAAGAGCAAGTTTTTGTTGAACGGCAATTCAGCAATCTTATCTTCGATCGTTGCTTCTTCCGGTTCTTCAAAGTTGATGAATGATTTGAGTTGTTCTTGCATGATGCGAGCTGCCAAAGCAACAGCATCTTCCGGAGATACAACACCGTTTGTTTCCACTGTCAAATAAAGTTTATCATAGTCCGTTTGTTGTCCGACACGGGCATTCACAACTTTATAAACAACTGATTTAACCGGAGAATAAACCGAATCAATCGGAATCAAACCAATTGGACAATCTTCCGGTCTGTTTTGTGAGGCAACAACATAACCTTTACCTGTTGAAACCATCATTTCAATATTGATGGATGCGCCGGCATCCAATGTGCAGATAACAGCTTCCGGATTCATAATTTCAACGCTTTGATTCGTTGTAATTTGACCGGCAGTTACAACACATGGACCTGTAGCATTCAAGTAAATACGTTGTGGTGTTTCAGATTCAACTTTTAAAGCCAATCCTTTGATGTTTAAGATAATTTCCGTTACATCTTCACGCACACCCGGAATTGATGAAAACTCATGCAAAACACCGTCAATTTTAATTGCATTTACAGCACCACCTTGAAGTGATGAAAGCAAAATACGGCGTAAAGCGTTTCCTAACGTTGTCCCAAAGCCTCTTTCTAAAGGTTCAACCACCATCGTTGCCTTAAATCCCGGAACAATTGTATCCACGGAAAGGTTAGACGGTTTAATCAAATCTTGCCAGTTTTTTTGAATCATTATAAGGTTCCCTTTACAAAAAAAGTTGAGAAGAAGAAAAATTTCTTCTTCTTATACAATACAATTAGACTCTGCGACGTTTACGTGCGCGGCAGCCATTGTGCGGAATTGAGGTAATATCCTTAATTGATGTGATAACCAAACCAACAGCTTGAAATGCACGAAGAGCAGATTCACGACCTGAACCCGGTCCTGTCACCAAAACATCAATTGTTTTCAACCCATGTTCAACTGCTTTACGGGCAGCATCATCAGCAGCCATTTGAGCAGCATACGGTGTTGATTTTCTTGAACCTTTAAATCCTTTTAAACCTGCAGATGACCAAGAAATTGTGTTTCCTTGTGTATCTGTAATGGTTACCATTGTGTTATTAAATGTAGAATTCACATGAGCGACGCCCACAGAGATATTCTTTCTATCGCGATTCTTTGTCCGCGTTGCGACTTTCTTTTCAGCCATAAAATACCCTTTCTAAATTACTTTGTTACTTTCTTTTTACCTGCAATGGCAACTGCTTTACCTTTGCGGGTACGAGCATTCGTATGTGTGCGTTGTCCACGGACAGGCAACCCTTTACGATGACGCAAACCACGATAACAACCTAAATCCATCAAACGTTTGATGTTTAAAGATACTTCACGACGCAAGTCACCTTCAACGCGATAATTGTTGTCAATTAATTCGCGGATTTTTAATGTTTCTTCGTCTGTTAATTCATTCACACGTTTATGTGAATCAATATTAAGAGTGCTGCAAATTTCTTCAGCTTTTTTCCGACCAATACCATAAATATATGTTAATCCAATAACAACAATTTTAGAGGTCGGTATATTTACACCAGCAATACGTGCCAAGGTACTTTCTCCATTAACCTAATAAAAAATAATAACTATTTCATCTAATCAATAAGACTAGACACTTAAACGAGTGGGAATTATATACTATTTTTCGTTCAGTGTCAAGCTCTAAATCAATAGCCTACTATTTTTCTTATTTTTTCACTAACAACGTCAATGGGTCCCGTCCCATCAACGCACACTAAGAGCCCCTTTTGTTCGTAGTAAGGTATAACTGGAGCCGTTACAGAGCGGAACGTCCGGAGTCTAGATACAACCGTTTCATAGGTATCGTCAGCCCGCCTTGTAAATTCTTTACAACAACAAACATCGCAAATGCCAAACTGTTTGGGTTGTTTAAACTTTTCATGATAAAGCTCTTTACATTTTGCACATTGATAGCGACCGATAATCCGATCGATCACATAATCATCCGGCACTTGTAAAAGCAACACTAAATCCACGCCCATATTGTATTTTTTATATTTGCGTGAAGCTAAATCCTTGTCCAAGACTTTTGCTTGTGGCAGTTCTCTTGGAAACCCGTCTAAAATATAGCCTTCTGCATTTTCTGGTTTCAGCAACTCATTTTCCATCAAACGGACAGCTAATTTATTCGGAACCATACGCCCTTTATCAATTAATTTTTTAATTGTTTGAGCTTCTTTTGACTCTCCTTTTGCAACACCTCTTAAAATATCCCCCATTGAAAATGATTTGATACCAAGTTTTTCAGCCAAAATCGCACCTTGCGTTCCTTTGCCACTACCCGGCGCACCCATCAATACAATATGTCTTTTCGGTGTTTGCATTTTTTTCCCCTTTTTTTATAAACGACCTTTTAATTTTGCTTTTTTAATCAACCCTTCATATCTATGAGCAATCATATGAGATTGAATTTGCGAAACTGTTTCCATAATAACAGAAACCACAATCAAAAGCGTTGTTCCTCCCAAAACAAACGGAACACCCAATTGGGCAATCAACAATTCCGGAATAACACACAAAAGTGTCAAATACACAGCCCCCAACAATGTCAATCTGGTGATGACATAATCTAAATATTCGGCTGTATTTTTCCCCGGACGAATACCAGCAACAAAACCGCCTTGTTTTTTCAAATTTTCAGCTGTTTCTGTCGGATTTGATTGAATTCCGGTATAAAAGAATGTAAAGAAAAAGACCAAAGAAGCAAATGTCAAAAGATAAAGCCAATTTCCGTGACTTAATGCAACCGCTAATGAATTAACAAAATCCGAAGTCGATTCTTTAGATGAAAATTGCACAATCGCTACCGGAATTGCCAAAATGGCACTGGCAAAAATCGGAGGCATAACACCTGTCGGGTTAATTTTGAGAGGCAAGTGAGAATTTGCTCCTTGCATCATTTTATTACCCATCTGACGTTTCGGATATTGAATCGGAATTCTGCGTTGGGCTCTTTCAACAAACACAACGATATAAATTGTTGCAAATGTTAATAAAAGTAAGAAAAGCAACAACGGTGTTGACAAAGCCCCCACTCTGTTTTCTTCAAATACACGAACCATGGCTCCCGGAATACCGGCAACGATACCGGTCATAATGATCAAAGAGGCACCGTTTCCGACACCCCGAGCAGTAATTTGCTCTCCAAGCCATACAACAAACATTGTTCCACCGAGCAATGAAACAACCGTGGACAATTCAAACATAAAATGTGACGGCATAATAACTGCATTGCCGTTTTCAAGTGCTCGAGCCATAAAGAAGGCTTGCACAACTGTAATTAAAACTGTTAAATAACGGGTATACTGTTGAATTTTTCTGTGACCCGATTCGCCTTCTTTTTTCAAAGCGGACAAAGAAGGTAAAACACTTGTTCCCAATTGAACAATAATTGATGCCGAAATATACGGCATAATGTTTAATGCCAAAATAGACATACGGGACAAAGCGCCCCCTGTAAAGGCGTTAAACATGCCAAGAAGTCCCCCGCTGTTTTCAGAGAAAAACTCATTCAAAACAGTGGGGTTAATTCCCGGCAACGGAATATATGTTCCCAAACGAAACACAATCAAAGCAAATAAGGTGAACAACAACCGCTTTTGAAGATCTTTTGCTTTTGAAAAAGCTGAAAAATCCATACTTGATGATAATTTATCTGACATCGATGCCATTGTTGTTCTCTCCTTATTTTTTTATATTATGCTTTTTTTGTTTTTTTTGGGGCTGTTTTCGGTTCTTTTTTAGAAGTCTTTTGACCTTTAACAAGAACAGTTTCTTTTTTCGGTTCCAAAATCAATTGACCACCGGCTTGTTCAACAGCTGCTTGAGCTGCTTTAGAAGCTCCGGCCACACGAATGGTGACTTTGCTTGTCAATGTGCCTGTAGCCAACAAACGAACACCGTCTTTAACATGCTTAATCAAGCCGGCTTCCATTAAGGAAACACCGTTAATTTCTTGATCAGCAGGCAAAACTGAAGCATCGATTGCTTTTTGAATTGTTCCCAAATTGATTTCAGCGTAGCTTAAACGCAATGGGTTATTGAACCCACGACGTGGCAAGCGACGGAAGATCGGCATTTGACCGCCTTCAAATCCTTTAATGGCAACACCAGTTCTTGATTTTTGACCTTTGAACCCGCGTCCACCGGTGCGGCCCTTACCTGAACCGACACCACGTGCAACACGCATTGACTCTTTACGAGCCCCTTTGTTATCACGAATTTGATTTAATTTCATAGCGTTCTTCCTTATTCAGCGTCTTTGGCGACAGCGCCATCACGGCGGCTGACAATATCTCCGACTTTTTTACCGCGTTTAGCAGCAACTGTTCTTGGAGAATACAAAGATGTTAAAGCGTTAAATGTTGCACGAACCATGTTGTGCGGATTTGAAGACCCAAGTCGGAGGCCAAGCGGGCTTAG
>JAZNVO010000097.1:0-3712 GCA_045592885.1 Alphaproteobacteria bacterium | reverse complement strand
AGGATAACATATTTATTTCTGAATATGATATGCCTGATTCATTCATAGAAATTGCAAGCATTGAGAAAACCGTATTATCAACAGCGAATGGTTCACAAGGTAAGGCAACAGAAAAGATATTCACAAACAAGAAAACATAAGTTTTTTCCAAAATATTATTCTTTTTCATTACAAAAATAAAAAAACCACCTGCTTGGTGGTTTTTTGTGGTGGGTGAAGTTGGGTTCGAACCAACGACCTCTACGATGTGAACGTAGCGCTCTGACCAGCTGAGCTATACACCCGCGATGAATTTCACTTATATACTCAAAAAAAATCTTTGTCAAGCATCATTTTTTAAAAAACATAAAATTCTTTATATAATACTTGATTTTAAAATATGTTTCAGTTAAAATAGAAAAAGTTTTTTTAATTTATTTTTAAGGATAGAGCATGCAATATAAAAATGAAAAGAAATTAGACGATAAGTTCAATCCGACAGAGATTGAAGAAAGAGCCATTCGTTTTTGGGAAGAAAATCAAACATATGCTTTTGATAAAACCGCCTCAAGAGATAACACTTTTGTTGTTGACACCCCTCCTCCGACAGTTTCCGGCTCTTTGCATATCGGGCACATCTTTTCATACACGCAAACAGACGTGATGGTTCGATACAACCGTATGAAAGGAAAATCCATTTTTTATCCGATCGGGTGGGATGATAACGGTCTTCCGACCGAAAGACGTGTTCAAAATTATTATAATATTGCTTGCAATCCGGCTATTGCTTATGATCCCGACTTCAAACCGGTGCATAATCCGAAAAATGACGGAAAAAGACAAGAAGTTTCCCGTCAAAACTTCATTGAAGCTTGCGAAGAATTGACTGCCGTTGATGAAAAAGCCTTTGAAGATATCTTTCATCACATCGGGCATTCTTATGATTGGTCACTTAAATACACAACCATTGGACCAAAAGCAATTAAAGAAGCACAAAAATCATTTTTGGATTTAATTGAAAAAGGAATGGCTAAATCTGTTGAAGCACCGACAATGTGGGATGTCACATTCCAATCTGCCATTGCTCAAGCTGAAATTGAAGATAGAGAAACGGCCGGTTTCTTCCACGATATTGAATTTAAAGTGGAAGGATCTGATACAACCTTTACCATTGCAACAACAAGACCGGAATTTTTGCCGGCTTGTATTGCCGTTGTGGCTCATCCGGATGATGAAAGATATAAACCGTTCTTTGGAAAAAAAGCCATTGTTCCTCTTTTTGATATTCCTGTTCCGATTGTTCCTTCTGAACATGCCGAAATGGATAAAGGAACCGGTATTATGATGGTTTGTACATTCGGGGATGCTGCTGACGTTGCTTGGTGGAAACAATCCGGTCTTCCGATCAAACAAATCATCGGTTTAGACGGTCGCATTATGAATATTAATTATGGTGAAGGAGCCTTTGTTTCTTTAAATCCCATAAAAGCAAAAGAAAATTTTGCCCGTATGGCCGGCCTTAAAGTGAAAGATGCCAGAGCTCAAGTTGTTGAAATGTTAAAAGAAGATGGTGCTTTACTTGGCGAACCTAAACCGCTTATGCATCCGGTTAAATTTTATGAAAAAGGCAGTATCCCTCTTGAATTTGTTTCTTCTCGTCAATGGTTTATTTCCATTTTGAAACACAAAGAAGAATTGCTTGAAATGGGAAGAAAAATCAAATGGACACCGGCTCACATGCAATCACGTTATGAAGCTTGGGTTGAAGGGCTTAATCAAGATTGGTGCATTTCCCGTCAACGCTTTTTTGGTGTTCCGTTCCCTGTTTGGTATCCTTTAGATAATAAAGGCAACATTGATTATGATCATCCGATTTATGCAGAACCGGAACAATTGCCGGTTGATCCGTCAACAATGACGCCAAAAGGATATGCAGAAGAAATGCGAGATAAACCAAACGGATTCACGGCAGATAAAGATGTGATGGACACATGGGCAACAAGTTCTTTAACACCGCAAATTGCTTTAGCTCATGCGCCACAAGGCAATCATCTTTCCTTGCCGTTTGATGTTCGTCCGCAAGCACATGACATCATTCGCACTTGGGCCTTCTATACAATTATGAAAGCGTTTGCTCATGAAGGAAAAACACCTTGGAATGAAGCATTGATTAGTGGATTCATTTTGGATCCGGACCGCAAAAAAATGAGCAAATCCAAAGGAAATGTTGTGACTCCGATGGATTTATTGGTCAAACATTCAGCAGATGCCGTTCGCTACTGGGCTTCCAGAGCAAAACTCGGTATCGATACGGCTTTTGAAGAACAAATCATGGAACAAGGCCGAAAACTCACAATGAAAATGTTCAATGCCAGTAAGTTTAGTTTTATGATGGTTGAAAAATCAGGTGTTGACTTAACTTCTGATTATATCAAAAATATTTCATCTGATCTCGATAAAGCTTGGGCCATGAAGTTAAAAGAAGTTGTTTTAAGCGCAAATAAAGCTTTTGAAAACAATGATTATGCTTTTGCTCTTGAATTGACTGAAAAATGTTTCTGGGATTTCTGTGACAACTATCTTGAACTGATCAAAGGACGTGCCTACAGTGAAAATCCGGTTTCAGCCGTTTCAACATTAATGCTCACCATTGATGTTTTGATGCGCTTGTTTGCCCCGGCTCTTTCCTTTACAACAGAAGAAATTTGGCAATCAAGACCTTGGAACAGCTCTAATGAATCTATTCATAAAGCCGCTTTCCCAACAACAGTTGAGTTTGATACCATTCAAGGAAATGCCGCCGTTTATGACTCAGCCGTTCAATTAATTAACTTAATCAGAAAAGAAAAGGCCGAACAAAAACGCTCTGTTAAAACACCTGTTTTGGAAATGGTTGTTTCAACGCCTAAAAACTCTATTGAAGTTCAAAAGCTTTCAAAAGAAGATATCATCAATGCTGCCAATATCAAAGAAAACAACATTTCTTTTGTTGAAGGAGAAACACTTCAATTATCAACGTGCATTTTTGGAGAAGATGAGAAAAAAATAAAAGCATAATTTTTCACTTTACAGGAACAAAGCGATGACTCGTTTTTTTAAAATTTCTTCAATGATTATTTTAATAACGATCATCGCTTTTGTTTTATGCACTATCAAAGAATGGTATTTTTTTTCAACCCATGGCAGAACTCTTCTCAAAGAAAAAGACCCGATAACCGTTATTTTTGCCGCAGATGATAATTATATCCTTCCGCTTTCTGTTGCCCTAACCTCTTTGAATATGAATACAAAAACACCGGTTGAAATTTTTTTGCTTACAGAAGGATTGTCTGAAAAAAATATAAAAACCCTCCAACACATTGACGATAAATTCACCAAATTAACCATTCATATTTTACCGGTCGACAGCTCTGTTTTTGATCAATTTCCAATAAATGACAGATGGAGCAAAAGCTCTTATTTCAGATATTTAATTCCAGAATTATTACCATTACACAAAAGAGCAATTTATTTAGATGCAGATATATTGATTTTTAAAGACTTAAGTGATTTTTTTGAAACAAATTTAAATAACCTCCCTATCGGTGGTATCTCTGATGCCTTTGAGGATAATTTTTTGCAACGTCCCTTATTTAAAGATCACAAATTTTATATCAATTCCGGTGTTCTTTTATTGGATCTTGAAAAACTCAGAAAATTAAATATTACAAAACAACTTTTTAAAGCAACAGAT
>JAZNVO010000096.1:0-3719 GCA_045592885.1 Alphaproteobacteria bacterium | reverse complement strand
AAAAAAGAAATTTGGCGTGTTCAACTGTTTGCGTCAAACAGCAAGCCTGCTGTTGAAAAAGCTTGGACTGCAATGAGAACAAAACACGTGAAACTTTTGTCAAATATGTCTTATATCATCAAAAAGGTTGAAATTCCGCGAAAAGGTGATTTTTATCGGCTTCAGGTCGGACAATTTCCAACAAGAGAAATGGCCGAGGGGATGTGTTCGAAATTAAAGGCAAAAAAACAAGATTGTTTGCCGGTTAAATAAAGGTATTAATGAATGAATCAATTTTTATATGGATTAAGTGTTTGGGCTATTCCGCTTGTTTTATGTATGGTTATCCACGAATTGGCACATGGGTATGTGGCTTTGAAATTGGGTGATAAAACTGCTTTAAGGGAAGGGCGCTTAACTTTGAACCCGATGGCCCACATTGATCCGATGGGAAGCGTTTTTTTACCTCTAGTGTTGGTATTGTCTTCTTCACCGGTATTATTCGGATGGGCTAAACCCGTTCCTGTGAATTTCAATGCGTTGAATAATCCTAAACGAGATATGGGGCTTGTGGCAGCTGCCGGTCCTTTATCAAATATCTTGTTAGCTGTTGTTTTTGTTTTTTTAGGAAAACTTGTTTTAGAATTTGTGCCTCTTCATTCGCCATTGTTTATGTGGTTGAAAGATAACATTATGAATGGCATTTTGTTTTCTCTTGTAGTGGCTGTTTTCAATCTTTTGCCGATTTTGCCGTTGGATGGTGGGAGAATTTTGGTTTCTTTGTTGCCGAAAAAATTGGCTTACAAATATCAACAAACAGAAAGTTATGGCATGTATATTTTGTTAGGGTTAATGTTTTTACCCTTTGTTTTGGGTGTTAATTTAATCGGTTTATTTTTAGGCAGTATTTTGCCTTATCTATATAATTTTATCATGTGGTTGGCATTTTAAAAAATCCGCTGAAAAGCGGATTTTTTTTAAGTTTAAATTTTACCCGTTGACCCAAATCCGCCACTACCTCTTGAAGTGTTTTCTTCGATTTTATCAGTTTCTTCAATTTGAGCTTGAATGACAGGACAGATAACGGCTTGAGCAATGCGGTCACCGGGATTAATGATAAATTCCTGATTGCTTAAGTTAATTAAAGGTGTTTTGATTTCTCCACGATAAAAAAAGTCGACTGTTCCAGGTGAATTAATAATGCCGATACCATGTTTTGCAGCCAATCCGGATCTGGGTCTGATTTGAAGTTCATAATTAAAAGGTAAGTCATTTTGAGGTATCATTTCCATTTTGATACCACAGGAAATAAGTTTGAATTCTCCCGGTTTTAAAGTGATTGCCTCTTCGATAGCCGCCCGCAAATCAAATCCGGCATCGCCTAAGTGTTTATATGACAGTTTATCCCACTCTTTATTATATGAGGGTAAGTATTCGATTTTTATTTTAAGCATGAAATTTCCTTGTTTCTTTTAATTTGAATCAGCTCTTAACTCTAATCAATAAAAATTTCTTTGTCAAATAAAAAAACAATAAAAAAGGATTGATTTTTTCGAAGAAATCTATATAGTAAGTTTTATATTTTTAACTTGTGAAGGAGATATAATAATGTTTATTTCAAATGCATTTGCTTCAACTGCTCAAGCAGCACCGGCAGGCGCTGATTGGATGAGTCTTTTATTTCAAATTGCTCTTGTTTTCCTTGTTCTTTATTTTTTGTTAATCAGACCTCAACAAAAACGGTTTAAAGAACATGAAAAAGCTTTGAACAGTATCAAAAAAGGAACCAAAGTCATTGTCGGCGGGATTATCGGAACTGTGACAAATGTTGAAGAAGATAAAATCAAAATGGAAATTTCAAAAAACGTTGAAATAACAGTTGTTAAAGCTTATGTTTCACAAGTTTTGGATGATAAAAAATAAAAAGGATACAATATGTTTGGATATTCTAAATTAAAAATCGGTATTGTTGCCGTAACGGTTTTTTTGGGAATTTTGTTTTCCGTTCCTTCGTTTCTTTCGGAAAATACATTGAAAAGCCTTCCAAAACCGCTTCAAAGTTGGTTTAAACCAATTACACTTGGGTTGGATTTGCAAGGCGGATCTTATCTTTTGATGGAAGTGGACACCAATGATCTTTTAAAAGAAAGATTAATCACATTGGCAGATTTAACCCGCTCTGATTTACGTAAAGCCAAAGTGCGGTTTGCAGGATTAACCGTTGTTGACGGTAAAATGACCGTTCGAGTTTTAAATGCGGCTGATTTGGTAACGGCTCGTGAAACAATCAGAAAAATTGAACCATCCTTGTTGGACATCCAATCTGAAGAATCAACTTTATTTGTTTCATATACGGAAAAAGCCATTGCCGAAATTGAACGAAAAGCCGTTGAGCAATCCGTTGAAATTGTGCGTCGCCGGATCGATGAATTAGGAACAAAAGAACCACAAATTCAACAACAAGGTGCTAACAGAATTGTCATTCAATTGCCGGGGGTTCAAGATCCTTCCGAAATCAAAGCGTTGCTTGGAAAAACAGCCAAAATGACTTTCCATTTGGTTGATGAAGAAACATCTGTTCAAGCCGCTCAAATGGGAAAATTGTCTCCGGATTCAATGTTGGTCAGCGGAGATGAAACAGGATATATTGTTTTGAAACGGCGCGTTGTTGTCAGTGGATCTCAATTAGATGGGGCAAAAGGAAGCTATGATGAAAACGGTTCTCCGGCTGTTTCGTTCAGCTTTAAAACAGCAGGGGCCAAAGAATTTGCAAATGTTACCCGTGAAAATGTCGGACGCAGACTAGCCATTGTTTTGGATGGTAAAGTTTTGAGTGCTCCGACAATTAATACACCGATTACGGGTGGACAAGGAATCATCACCGGTAATTTTTCAATGCAAGCAGCCAATGATTTGGCTTTAATGTTGAGAGCAGGGGCTTTACCTGCACCATTGGTTGTTGCCGAAGAACGGGTTGTTGGCCCGGGCTTAGGAGAAGATTCAATTAAAGCGGGAACGGGAGCCTGTTTGATTGGGTTAGCCTTTATTTTTGTTTTCATGTTGGTGGTTTATGGACCGTTTGGTATTATTGCCGATATTACCTTATTGGTAAACGGAGTGTTATTGTTGGCTCTTTTAAGCATTTTGAATGCCACATTAACCTTGCCGGGTGTTGCCGGTATTGCTTTGACACTTGCCATGGCTGTTGATGCCAATATTTTGATTATGGAACGTATGAAAGAAGAAATTCATCATGGTGTGAAGAATCCGCAAGAGGTTATTAAACGGGGATTTGCAGGCTCATTCTCGGCCATTTTTGATGGTCAGTTGACAACGCTTTTTGCTGCCTTATTCCTCTTTATGTTAGGATCCGGATCCGTTCGTGGGTTTGGAATCACATTAGGCCTTGGCTTGGCAACAACAATGTATGCCGCCATTGTGGTCAACAAAGTGATTTTCATGCTTTGGTATATGGTCAAAAAGCCAAAAACAATTAATATTTAAGAGGCGTTAATATGTTAAGAAAATTATTCAGAAAAAGAGATTATAATTTTGATTTTATGAAAATTCGGGCAATTGGATTTTCAATAGCTATAGCATTTGTTATTGCAAGTATTGCCTCTTTTATTATAAGAGGGTTGAATTTCGGTATTGATTTCCAAGGCGGTATTTTGGTTGAAGTCTCAACAAATAAAACGGTTGATATTTCTTCAATGCGGAAAGATTTGGTCGGATTAAAG
>JAZNVO010000095.1:0-4931 GCA_045592885.1 Alphaproteobacteria bacterium | reverse complement strand
TTTTTCTTAAAAGGATTGAGAAAATACTCCCATTTTGGCGGTAGAGAAGGGCGAAAAGATTTTTTTCTTTTCCAAACCTCGGTCATTTTAATCTTTTTGGGATTGCAATTTTTTTTGAAAGAATTTGACTCCTCGTCTTTGTCTTTGTTTTACATTGTTTTTATCTTTCCTCCGGTTATTTCATCGATGGTGAGAAGATTGCATGATGTGGGAAAAAGTGCTTGGGTATTGCCGATGTCTGTTCTTGTTGGAGGGGGATTATTTATCGCCGGAGCTCTTCTTTTAAATGGAAATTCTTATACACTGGGATTGATGGTTATTTTTTCCTTCTTGATAATGTGTTACCCTCTTTTTTTGATGTTTTTCCCGTCTCAAAAAACATCAAATAAGTTTAATAATCAGCCATCTCATCCCATCAAACATGGAATTTTGCTTTTTGCTTTTATATTGATCTTTATGACCTTTTTATATTTATTCGGCTTGATGATGAATATGGTTAATGTGTTACCTAAAGAGGAATCGTTAACTGCTGAAGAAATAAAAGAAATTGATGCTTTGATTCAAAAATATCAAGAAACAAAATAGAAATTATTTTTGTTTTTCTAATAAGCAGGCGTCTCCATAAGAAAAGATGCGATATTTTTCATTGATGGCTGTTTGATATGTTCTTTTCATTGTGTCAATTCCCGCAAAGGCACAAACAAGCATAAAAAGTGTTGATCCGGAAAGATGAAAGTTTGTGAACATCGCATCAATAATTTTGAACCGATAACCGGGGATGATGAAAATTGATGTATCTCCTTCAAAGGGGTGAACAATACCGTTTTCGTCCGTAGCTGATTCAAGCAATCTTAAAGAAGTTGTTCCAACAGTGATAACCCTGCGACCTTCTTTTTTGGCTTTGTTGATAAAATCAGCTGTTTCCTTTGTTAAAACACCAAATTCGGAATGCATTTTGTGATTGTCTGTATCTTCAACTTTTACCGGTAAAAAAGTGCCACCCCCCACATGAAGGGTGACAAAACATTTTTCAATTCCTTTTTCTTCCAATCTTTTGAAAAGATCTTCTGTGAAATGAAGGCCGGCAGTCGGAGCGGCAACGGCGCCTTCGTGTTTTGCATAAATTGTTTGATAATCGGCTTTATCAGATTCTTTACCTCCTTGTTCTCGTTTGATATAAGGGGGCAGGGGCATAATTCCCGTTTCATGTAAGGCGCTCATTAAATCCGCCCCTGATTTGTTGAATTTTAATACAACCGGTCCCTCTTCTTTTTTTTGCAAAACAGTGGCAAAAAAATCATCTTTAAAAACGATTTTATCTTGAATTTTTAATCTGCGGGAATTTTTGATTAAAGCTTCCCATGAAGTTAAATCAATTTGTTTGAATAAAGTTACTTCAAAACGAGCTTCTCCTCTGATGCCGAAAAGACGGGCGGGAATGACTTTGGTGTTATTGAAAACAAGGAGGTCGCCTTTTTTTAAAAGAGCATCCAAATCTTTCACTTGATGATGAGAAACGGATCCGTCCGAATTTAAATGCAAAAGTTTTGAGCTGTCACGAGGATTGGCCGGTTGATTGGCAATTAAATCCATTGGCATATCGAATGTAAAAATTTCAGTTTTCATATTGATTTCCTTGTCTTTTTTTTGAGCCAAATTATATGGTTTTTTATTGAAATTGTCAAGTTCATTTTTTGTTGACACCACTTAAAAACTATGGTAACTCTAAGTAAAGAACATTAATAAAGGATGGGGACATGAAAAAATTTCTTTTACTTTCTTTTGCGGGATTTTCTTTGTTAACAACCGGTTGCGGATTTCAAGAATATGTGCACACAACGGAACCGCGTTCAACGATTTATATTGGGCAAACGGCAGCAGATGTTTATGAAAACTTTGGTGTTCCAACAAAAAAAGAGATTTTGAGCGAAAATGAACAGGTCTTGACTTATCATAAGCAGGAAATTGAAAAAGATTGGTCTTACAGATATTTTCACGAATGTGAATTGAAATTTTATATGAAAGATGACCGTCTTGTTGATTGGGTGAAAAGAGGCGATATATGCGCTGTTAAAGAGCTGTCCTCTGATCGGGAAAGACCGTATTTTAATATGACTGCTGACGGGAATATTTCTTATGGGGATCATCGAGAAGTAAATGGATATATGTTGCCGGCAGATGCTTTTAAATATAATGAAGAATCAGATTCACACACCTCTTTCTTTTCCGGCTGGTTTTCTGATGATTTAGAGAGGGAGTTTCCTGACTTTTCGGGACAAGCCCAGTTATCTGGACCAGAGGGTAAAAATCGGGTGTTTATCGGGGGCGGAGTACCGACTTTAGATGAATATCAGCAGTCTGATATGAGTCCAATGGGAATTCCGGCTGATGCCTTTTAATCGCTGATTTTCTTCATTGGTGAAGTTGTTTTTTTGAATCCGAAGACCGATATTAAAAAGTGTAAAAGGAGATAAAAATGACTGCGAATGATGAAAAGTATATCTATAGTCCGGTTGTGAGGGATTTTTTAAATGAAATTAAAAATGATCCCCCGCTTTCGTCCGATACGTTTGAATCATCACGGGCAAGAGTGTTGAAAATCCAATCATTTCAATCTTTTAAGGAAGATGTTCAAAGAAATGATTATGATATTTTGTTAAAAACGGGTGAAAAGGTTCACGTTCGTGTTGTGAGAAATAAAACGTTGAAAGGGTTGTTACCTGTTGCTTTTTTTGTTCATGGCGGAAGCTTTGTTTGGGGAGATGCCATGTGCTATGATTCTTTTTTGTATCGTTTGGCAAAAAATGTTCCGGCTGCTTTTGTTTTTGTTGAATATTCATTGGCGCCTAATGTTCGATATCCCAAACCTTTGAATGAATTATTTTCCGTTTTTATCCATTTATTGAAAAATTACAGGAATTTTCAGCTTAATCCCAAAAAAATTATAATGATGGGGGATGGAGTTGGAGCAAATTTGGCAACGGTTTTGACTTATTATGCAATTAATAAAGGATACCAAATTGATTCAGAAATGCTTTTTTATCCGGTTTTAAATGGGGTTATGAATTTTGATTCTTATACAACTAACCAAAATGCATTTTGGATTGATTCGCAAACGGCCAATTGGTTTTGGGATGCCTATGAGCCGGATATTAATAATAGGAAAAATCCTTATGTCAGTCCGTATTATATCACTAAAGAAGAATTGAAAAAAATGCCGTTTAGTTTTATTTTGACAGTTCAAAATGATATTTTTGCGGATGATGGGTTTTTGTATGCTCAAAAATTGCGTGGAGCCGGGGTTGATGTTTTGCATATGACGATTTCGGGTGTTGTGCATGATTTTTTGATGTTGCAACCCCTTTCAAATGCACCGGAAACAAAGATGAGCTTTGATCTTATTTCTTCTATATTAAATGAAAGAATATAAAAAAGTTATTCCGATTTTATTGCAATAAAAAAATAGTTCTTGTAAAAGAAAAAAAAAGAGTTTAAACTCTAATATCATTGAAAAATTTTTAAAAAAGTCAGGGATATGAAGAAAAATAAGCTCTTTTTTTTAATGGGTTGTGCTGTTTTAATGTTTTTTTCGGTGTCGGTTTTTTCTGAACCGACAAGAGATGATTTGATGAAAATTGAACGTCAGTTACAGGCTGAAAGGAAAGTTCAATTGGAATCACAAAGAAAATCGGATAAGTTGGCAGATGAAATCAGATCTGTTCAACGGCAAATGGTTCGTTCGGCCAAAGCAGTTCAG
This sequence comes from Alphaproteobacteria bacterium, assembly GCA_045592885.1. Lineage (GTDB taxonomy): Bacteria > Pseudomonadota > Alphaproteobacteria > CAAHEQ01 > UBA3637 > RGIG4140. Next base: position 1,174 of record JAZNVO010000095.1, on the reverse strand, counting down.
GAAAAAGAGGATCACCTGCTTCATTTAGACAGGAAACTTGAGGAGTTAAGAGAAGAAGAAGCGTCTCTTTTGGAAAAATTATCGAAGTCAAAAGCTAGGACCGTTCATTTGGTAACAGCGCTACAATCGCTTGCCCTTCGTCCGAGAGAACAAATTTTTTTGGAAAAGCAGGCTCCGTCACATATTTTAAGAAGCCGTTTAATGCTCAATTCTTCCGTTCCGATTGCCAGAAGGATGACCCAAGAAGTTTTGGCTGATATGGAAAAGCTTGAAGCAACAAAAATTGAGATTCAGGCACAAATCAGTCGTGTTCGTGAAACGATGGAAAAACTGAATGAACGGACCGAAAAAATGAATGGACTGATTTCACGCAAGCTTCGTTTGCAAGCACAGTATGATGCTTCTCATCAAAAATCGGGTAAAAAAATTGTTGCTTTAGCCAATCAGGCGAACGATTTGAAAGAATTGCTTCAAAAAATTGAACAGGAACGGCAACGGCGTTTAGAAGAAGAACGGTTGCGAAAAGAACGGGAAATGGCTCAAAAACAAGAACGAGAAGAAGTTCGCCCGACATTGAATCCATTTTCGAGCAATAAAGGAATTTCTTTTGTGAATTTGAAAGGAAAACTTTCTTTCCCAGTTGTTGGTCGTGTTGTTGAAAATTTTGGAGAATCAACCGTCAAAGGAATGCATTCAAAGGGACTTACAATTCAAACTCGTCCCGGAACAACCTTACGTTCCCCCATTGGTGGAGCTGTTTTATTCGCCGGCCCGTTTAAAAGTTATGGGAAAATGTTGATCATTGATTGCAAAGACGGATATTTGCTTTTATTAGCCGGATTGGATGAAATTAATGTTTCTGCTGGTCAGGATGTGATTGAAGGGGAACCGGTTGGCCGCATGGGGGTTGAACGATTGAATTTATATATCGAAATCAGAAAAGACGGGCAGGCAATTGATCCAATGCCGTGGTTTCAAAGATAAAATAAGGAGAAAAAAATGAAATATACTGTATCAAGCTTGATTTTGAGTCTTTTCTTGTTGGTGGGAGGAAATGTTTTTGCCCAAGAAGTTAAACAAATCGAAAAACCGGTTGTTCAGCAAGAAGAACCAAAAAAGGCAACAGAAGAAAAATATGACCCCTATATTTTGATGGAACTTTTTGGACTTGTAT
>JAZNVO010000094.1:0-1642 GCA_045592885.1 Alphaproteobacteria bacterium | reverse complement strand
CTTATCAGATGGTTATATGCTGATTTTCAAGAAAGAGAGTTCCCGCCGGTCATGATATGTCCCGGATATTGTTATTATCCGGCATTGCTGAACAAAGTTCATAGTCAGTTAGCTGTGATTCAAGCAGATTTATTAAATGTAGCCGGTATGGGCAAAATGCTTGTGTATCAAAAAGCAAGGAAAAAATATCATCTGATTGATTCGTTTGAAACCTCTATGTTGCCTCCGTTTTTTGCAAATTCCGGATCGCTTTATTATATTGGAACAGATGGCGGATTATATAAAAAAACAGCCGGTGAAGTGAAGTTTATTCATCGAGAGGTGTCTCTCTTTGCTTTAAGTGCCAATGAAGAAGAGGTTGCTGTTTATACCGGAGAAACTATCCGATGGATTTCTCCTAAAACAGGTCAATTTAGGCAATTTATTGCCTTTAACGTAACGGCAGTCGGTTTTTCAGAAGACGGAGATTTGCTTTATTTTGCCACCCATAAACAAGGGCGAACAGGTATTTATCAATATAATAAAAATACACAGGAAATTACCCTTATTTTAAATCATCCGGCAAAAATAACGGCCATTTCGTTTTAGTCTTGACAAAATAACCCCCCGTTATTATTCTGAAGAAAAATCGGAGGAGTTATGCCTTTTTTTGATACATTGTTATTATCATTTGTTCAAAGTGCAACGGAGTTTTTGCCGGTGAGTTCATCCGGTCATTTGGTTTTAATGGAAAAATTTGGATTTTCCGATCAAACGCTGTTAATGGATATTTCGTTGCATGTCGGTACATTGGTTGCTGTTATTGCCTTTTTTTATAAAGATATTTTTTCTCTTTTAACAGGGTTTTATAAAAAAGGAAGTGAACAACAAAGGTTGTTTTTTCAGTTGGTAATTGCCACCATTCCCGCCTGTGTTGTCGGGTTTTTCCTTTCGGATATTATTGAAACGGTTTTGCGTTCTCCGATTGTGATTGCATTTACCTCTATTTTTTATGGTGTTTTACTTTATGTGGCAGATAGATTTTCTTCTGTTAAAAAAGAAATTAAAGACCTTTCTTTAAAAGATTCTTTTATTTTAGGGTGTGCTCAAGCATTAGCATTGATTCCTGGAACAAGCAGATCCGGTATCACAATGACAATGGCCAGATTTTTGGGTGTCAGCCGTGTGCAAAGTGCAAAATTTTCCATGCTTATGTCTGTTCCTGTGATTGCTTTAGGCGCATTATATATGATGTTTAAAGCATATAGTGAGGGAATTGTAACCCCTAATATGTTGCAAGAAATTGCGGTTGGGGTTGGATCGGCTGCTTTATTCGGGTTATTTGCTGTTTGGTTTTTAATGAGATGGTTGAAAACAGCCTCATTTGCAATTTTTGCTTTTTATCGAGTTGTTTTAGGTATCTTTTTGCTCTTTGTGTTTTTGTAATTCGTCTTTTAAATAATTCAAAATATAAATCCGAACGGCTGAAGATAAATTTCCGGTTCTTGTTAAATCAATAGATTCGATAACTTGTTGAACGGATGATGAATTTTTGTCGGCGATTTCTTTAAGAGTTTGCCAAAATTCATCTTCAAGAGAAATACTTGTCGCATGACCCATAATTAAAAGAGAGCGTTTTTTCATTTTTTTCTAAAACTATCTA
>JAZNVO010000093.1:0-7346 GCA_045592885.1 Alphaproteobacteria bacterium | reverse complement strand
ACCGTTGGAGCCGGTTTCGGTTGTGGGGTCACCTGTTCAACCGTTGGAGCCGGTTTCGGTTGTGGGGTTACCTGTTCAACCGTTGGAGCCGGTTTCGGTTGTGGGGTCACCTGTTCAACCGTTGGAGCCGGTTTCGGTTGTGGAGTTACCTGTTCTTGTGGCGTAATCCGTTCTTCAACCTTCTCTTGTTTTTTGTCGGAATTTAATTTTTGAACGGACTCCAACACCTCTTGATAAGCTTGTTTTTTGTCCTCTTTCGCCCCTTGAAGACGTTTTTTCACTTCTGCTTCAAGTTTATTTGCATCAACAACGGCGCCTTTTTCAACCAAAAGATCAAAAACTTCTTTATTCGGCGCTTCAAGAGCGGCCCATTGAGCCGGTGTTTGCCCGTTTTTATTCGGTGTGTTCACATCATTTGAATGCAAAAGCATCAAACGAACACAATCTTTGTTTTGACCGGCAACGGCATATATCAACGGCGTGTTCCCGTTATTATCTGCCTTTTTCACGTCGGCACCACTTTGAATCAATGTTTGAGCAACTGCCAAATGCCCTTTCAAAGCGGCTTTCATCAACGGTGTTTGTCCCGTTTTTGCCGTCGGAGCGTTCACATTCACATTGCCCAACAAACTTTGAATCGTTTTCAAATCACCGCTCATGGCTGCTTGATGAAGTTTGATGGCAAGATTGTTTTGTTCTTCAACCGGATCTTTTTTGCCATATTTTTTCAAAACAGACATAAACCAATTCTTCACATTGCTGGGTGGCATTTTTTCAACTTCAGCCATCAAAGCCGGTGAAGAAAGAACTTCTTGAACAAGTTTCGGATCCATTTTGCTCATCAAAGCACTGGCCAAACTGGGTCTGCCGTTTTTGACCGCCAAAGAAAGCAATGAGTCACCGTTTTCATCCACTTCGTTCACATCAACGCCTTTTGAAATCAACTCCATGATGTCGTCTGTTTTGCCTTTTGGAATCATTCGTTTCACAATGTCAGAAAGTCTCAACGTCGGTTCCGGCACTTTTTTCTTTTCTTCTGTCGGAGCGGGTCTTTCCCTTTCTTCTTTGATTTCGGCCCCTGTTTTGGCACCCATATTCATCAAAGCTTCTTTAATTTCTTGATAAGATGGATCTTTTGTTTGCTCAAAAAGTTCCTCTGCCATATCAAGGGCTGTTTTGCCCTCTTCATTTAAAAGGTTCACATTTGCATTCGCCGACAAAAGTGCCTGCATCGCCTCTTTTTGACCACCGGCAACGGCAATCATCACCAAACTTGTGCCGTCAACCATCTGATGGTTCACATCAAGCCCGTTTTGAATCATCTGTTGAAGCGATTTGACATCCCCCGACGTGATATATTCGGTGGCTTTGTTGAAAAGTTTGTCTTTTTCAAGGGCTTTTGCCCCCATTGTAACAAAGATATACGACGTCACATTATTCACGGCTTGAAGAATTTCTTCTTTTGAAACAGCCCTTTGTAACAAACGGGAGATTTCTGTTTTTCCGTTCTCACCCATCAAATAAAGGGCAACGCTTGTTTGATAAGCCGCCTTTTGCTTGTCATCCAACAAATCATAAGCGATTTGACCGTTGGCATATCTTGGCAAAGAAGCAACCATTTTGCCCGTTTCACTGTCTTTTGGCGCATTTTCAATGGCTTTCATTGTTTTTCTGGCCAACGCTTCAACTTGTGTATCAGACAAAAGAGGCGCTTTGACTTCCTCGATACCCTTTGGTTTTTCTTGTTTGATGTCAATGATTTGAGCATCCATACCGCTGATCAATGACAACAATTCATCCAAATCATCTTTATCCGGACGGGTGCCGTATCTGTTAGCAATAAAGTTATAACATTCCGGACGTAATATCATTTGAGCTGCATATTTTTGATATTTCTCCCGCTGTTTTTTCGTCAACATAGACCAATCGATTTGATTGCCGTTTCTTGGCAACTTTTGCGCAAAATCATAAAGTTCTTTAGCTGTCTTTTGCTCTTCTGTCAGGTTTTTAAGAACAACCGGATCGTTCAAATCCAACCCTTCAAGACATTTATCTTTTGTCACGATAAGGGTGACAATTCTGTCCGCCACATCGGCTGCAACCGCTTGCTTGGTCAGGTTTTTGCCCCGTAACACATCTGTGATATAGTTATCTTTATTAGCGCGCCGTTTTTCAAGATTTCGTTTATCAAGTGCCTTTTTCTCTTTATAATAACTGGTGACTAATTCAGCCGGAATGGTCAACCCCACTGTTAAAACAAGGCTCAAAGCCATATCGGCACACGTCTCGCCGTTAACGGATTTGAGTTTGCCCCAAACAGCTTCATCCATCACCCTGTCAAAATCAAATTTATCAAGGTTTTGTTTAAAATCATCCGGCCCGCCACTGGCAACATCTCGACCCAATTTTTCAACAATTCCCCGAGCATCTTTGACCTGTTCTCTGATTTTGTCAACCGCGCTTTCATTCTTTGTCACATACTTTGAATAATCATCCGCAATGTTGCCTTGGGTCAAAAATTCAACTTCGTTTTCTTTGAACTCCTCTTCTTTATGTGGGTCAAGCAAGGCTTTTTCTTCCTCGTTTAACGGCTCTTTTTTCTTTTGTTTTTCAAGAGCGGCCTCTCTTTTCAAAAGTTCGTCACCATACTCCATCCATTTTTGAGATTTGCCGATTTGATGCAAATAATCAAAAGCTTTGAACTCTTCTTCGCTTCCGGAGGGTAAAGACGGCACCTCTTTGGCCAAGAAATCGGAAATGGCCTTTTTGTCAGACAAAAGCCCCTCTTTTGCCGCTTTTAAAATCATGTCTTCTGTCAAAGAGCTGAACGATGCGATTTTAAGCAAATCTGACACACAAGCTTTTTGAATGTCATTTAACCGGCTGATCCCCAACTCAATCTTTTTGGATTTATCAGTCCCGCTCATAATGGCACCAGCTTTTGTCAAAACCTTATTTTCAACCAGGTGATCATATAAAGAAGCGGCTTTGTTCTTTGCCCCCAACGGATCATCATAATGGTCCAATCCTTTTTGGAAATAATCCATCACGGTCAACCCGTCTTTGTCTTTGGCCGACACATTTGCCCCTTCTTCTTTAACCAAATACGTGGCAAGATCAAAGTGTCCGTTTTCAAGCGCCACCATCAACGCCGTTTTACCGTCCGCCTCTTTGGCCTCAAGATCAAGAGCTTTTTTTGAAAGGGCTTTGATTATGTCTAAAGATCCGATTTTGGCTGCTTGATGATAAAAAGTGTTGCCGTGTTCATCTTTTTCGGTCACATCAATGCCTGAAGCAACAAGAACAGCCGCCGTTTGATAAGCCTTTTGGCTCATCGCCAAATTCAAATAAGACCGTCCTTCTTTGTCCGTTCCTTTTAAATCAGCCCCTTTTTTAATCAAAAGAGCCACCGCTTCGGCATCTTTTAAAGCTTTTTGAAGCGCCGTTTCGCCTTGATCATCTTTTTCATTGATATCCAAGCCGTTGTCAAGCAATTCTTTGACCTTATCCGGATTATGCGTGAACGCTGCCGCCGCAAATAAAGAAGCCGTTGAATGTGACATATCTTTTTCTTCTTTATGGTTTAACTCTTCGGCTGTTTTGGCCCCATTTGCTTTCAAAAACTCAATCATCGGCAAAACGTGTTCTTCCTTATCTTCTTCTTTCAATTCAATCAAAGAATCCAAAAGCGTTTGCCCGCCTTTATAAACAACATTCACATCTGCGCCTTGACTGACCAACGCCGTCACCGTTTCCATATGACCATTTCCAACGGCAAAGGCAAGAGCGGTCAACCCTTCGCTTGTTTTTGCGTTCACATCAGCGCCCTTTTCAATCAAAACAGGCAACAAGTTTGTCAATCCTTGTTCGGCTGCCAACATCAACAACGTGCCATTTTCGGGTAAATCTGCATTCACATCTGCGCCCATATCAATCAATTTCAAAGCCACCTCTTCATGACCGTTGGCAATGGCAAAGGAAAGGGCCGTTAATTCTTCACTTGATTTTGCATTCAAATCCATCCCTTTTTGAGCCAAAACCGAAACGGCATTCGTCAATCCTCGTTCAGCTGCCAACATCAACACCGTGCCATCAGACAACCCCATATTCAAATCAGCCCCCTTTTCAATCAAAGTTAAGGCCACCTCTTCGTGTCCGTTTGCAAGCGCCATGACAAGCCCCGTCTGCCCGTCTTCATTTATGTGATTGATATCAAAACCCTTTTCAATCAAGGCATTCACCTGATCCATATTGCCTTGAGCAACTGCTTCAAAAAATTCTTGTGTCAAATTTTCATCCATAACCTTACCCCTTTCCTCTTCATGATTTTCATTATCATTCTTTTTGATTATTTTTTCAACTGTTTTATTATCCGGTTCATTTTTTTCTTCATCAGGTGTTCTCACCGGTTCTTTTTCTTCTGTTGGCTCTGCTGTTTTTTCATCTCTTACCGATTCCACAACTTCCGCCGGCTCCACCTTTTTTTCTTCCGACACAACTTCTGCGACCGGCTCCACAACTTCTGCGACCGGTTCCACAACTTCCACCGGCTCCACCGTCTTTCCTTCCGCCACAACTTCCGCCGGATCTTTTTCTTCTGTTGGCTCTGCTGTTTTTTCTTCTGCGACCGGTTCCACAACTTCTGCGACCGGTTCCGTCACCTCTCTCACCGGCTCTACCTTTTTTTCTTCTGTCACAACTTCTGCGACCGGCTCCACAACTTCCGCCGGTTCTTTTTCAGCCCTTACCGGCTCCACCGTCTTTTCTTCTGTCACAACTTCTGCGACCGGCTCCACAACTTCCGCCGGTTCTTTTTCATCCTTTACAGGTTCCACAACTTCTGCGACCGGTTCCGTCACCTCTCTCACCGGCTCCACCTTTTTTTCTTGTGCCACGGGCTCAACCGGTTTTTGAGCACCTCCGTCTTTTGAAATCTGTTCACTTAAAAAAGCCCCACCAATGTCCAAGAGTTGGTTATATACCGCTCGTTGTTCGCGCGCTGTTTTGTCTTTCATCCCGTCCGATTCAACAAGCTTTAACTCAATTCTTTCAAGAACCTGCCGACCATTTTGATCTTTCACATTCAAATCCGCCCCGTTTTTTAAAAGCAATTGAAACATCGGCACCGTTTTGGCAAACATCAACGCCGTTTCGCCTTTTTCATTTTGCACATTCAGATCAGCACCCTTTTCAATCAATTTTTGAACGTCTTTCTCTGCCCCATATTTCACCATGTGCATCAAGGGGGTCATCTGCTCGCTCCCCTTCACATTCGGATCCAATCCCAAGTCAATCAAAAAGGAAAGCCGGCGAACATTATAATGATTCTTTTCATGTCTTGTTTTCAAAAGAATGTCAAAAACCGCTTCCCCGACACCCTCTTCTTTTAAAGAAACGCCTCCTTTTTTCACCAGCGCTTCAACAATTTCATATCTTTTGTTTTGAACAGCCAAAACAACCGGCCAATCACCGGCATTGTCTTTTTTTGAAGCAGCCACACCCGAGGCGAGAAGATCCGAAACTTCATTCAAATCTCCCCGCGCAATTGATTGCATCAATTTTTCGTGTGCGGCTTTAAAAAAAAAATCTTTTTGTTTGGCAAGTGACTCTTCAACAATTTTGCTCATTCGAGTCAATTCTTCAATTGTCTGTTCGTCATGAGCCTTGTCAAAATTAATCAAATGATCCGTCACGGCACCCGTGAACTCGCTCACCAACTTCGGATCAATCAAATCAAAGTTCACTTGACTGACCGCATCATAAGCATCAATTGCTTCAACGGCTTGAACAATCTTTTCGGCCAATTTTTCCTGTGTGTATTTTTCAAGTTTGCCGTAATTTTTTTTCACATAGGCTTTTGTATTGGCCAATGTGGAAAATCTGTCTTCTCTGATTAAAGCAAACAACGCATGATAATCAAACGTTTCTTCATCTTCACCCATCAATTTGGCAATATCATATAAGCAAACGTTTCTGGCCAATTTTGTTTTTTCAAGATACACATCCATCATTTTTAAGGCCGTTTCTTTGTCATAAAGAGGGGTTTTATTTTCAACCGGCACGTCTTTTTTGGGCGCATAAATTTCTTCCAACTGAACAAACTTTGCGCCGGATTCTTTTTCGCCCGACATCACTTGATAAACATCGTTAATCAATGCTTGAATGCGCGGATCGTTCAATGCCAAAAAGCCCTTTTCTTCCAAAGAGGCAGATGCCGGATTTTGCAACAACTCTGCCATACGGTCGGCTTTTTTGGCCACCCGACGATAATAAATTTGTTCTTCTTTAAATTTCTTTTCAATTTCTTTTTTCTCTTTAGCGGAAAGAGAGCCGTTTTTCTCATTATACCGGCGAGCCATTTCGTTGAATTTGAAAGCCGCCACCGCGTGTTGCATATTTTCACCCGACCGGCTCATCAAATTCATCACCGTTGCCACCCGTTCACGCAACACGTGATCTTGCAAAATGTCGGGATGTTTTTCGTTCAAATACACAACAATCCCATCCCAAATTGAAAAGGTTGAAAGCGCAACCGCCTCTCTTAAATCTTTATAAACGGATGCCTTATCCTTTGCCTTCACCAATTCGGCAAATTCACGCATACGATAATTAAGCAAACTTGTTTCCAACGTAATCAATTGGATAAGTTTCTCATTTGTTGAAAATGTTTCCATATCCTGCCTCGTTTCTTGTTGAGTCAAAACCTGTGGCGTTACCCCGATAAAGCTTTGAACTTTTTTTGAATCAGCCAAAATTCTTTCTTCCCCGACAGAAGCAATTTTTTTATCCACCGCCTTTTTTTTGGTTGAAAGCAAATATTCTTCCAAATCAAAGGCAACCTCTTTCATTTCAAAAATCTTTTTTTCTTCTTCTTTTGAAAGGGGTTTTCCGGCTTCTTTTTTTTCAAGCAAGGTATAATACGTTTGCATTGCCCTTGCTTTTATATATATATCATAGAAAAAACCGGCCTCTTGCAAAAGGGTATCCGGCGCAACGGAAAAAGCCTTTTGTTCATTGGCTGTTTTTTCCCCGTCTTTTTTCTTTTTATATTCCTGATAAAGAGCTCTGTAAGCGCCAAACTTTTCATTCAACACTTTTGTTCGATAAGAATCTGACAACAACTCTCCTGTCGCAACCAAGTTCAAAAACCCTTCATAATCAAAAGAAGAGCCTTCTTTTTTCAAAGCCTCAATCAAAGAAAAACACTCTGCCTGATGATAAACAATATCCCTGGCTTTTAAGGAAAGGGCTTTGAAGAGTCCTTCCTTGTCTTTCAGTGAATTTTTTTTATTTTCGGCCATTCAATTGCTCCAAAAAAATGTTATGGCTTGCATTATATCATATTT
>JAZNVO010000092.1:0-10053 GCA_045592885.1 Alphaproteobacteria bacterium | reverse complement strand
ATCAAAAGTGAGTATTGTTTCACCAAAGGTGCATACGACAAGATCCAGAATTCGGGGAATTTTGGTGGAAGATGATACACAGCTTGTTTTAGTTGATACGCCGGGTATTTTCTCAGCCTCAGCGAAATTTGAACGGGCAATGGTTGCTTCTGCTTGGACCGAATCTGATGATGCAGATCAACGGCTTTTACTTATTGATGCCCAAAAAGGATTGGATAAAAACACTCAAAAAATTATCACCCGTTTGCAACAAGAAAAGAAAAAAGCCATTTTGGTATTAAATAAAATTGATATGGTTACAAAAGCAGTCCTTTTGCCGTTGATTGAAACGTTAAACGGGTTCAAAATTTTTACGGATACATTTTTGATTTCTGCAAAAACAGGGGAGCAAGTGGATGAATTGAAAGCATTTTTGATTCAAAAAGCGCCAAAAGGTATGTGGATGTTTCCAGCCGATCAATTGACAGATTTACCGAACCGTTTGTTTGCAGCCGAAGTGACTCGTGAAAAGCTTTTTTTGATGCTTCAAAAAGAGTTGCCGTATACCTTGTCGGTTGAGACAACTTCTTATAAAGAAAATGAAAAAAGCATTCGTATTGAGCAAACAATTTATGTTGAGCGGGAAGGATTGAAGCCGATTGTTTTGGGTAAAAACGGTCAGATGATCAAGAAAATCGGGGAATCTTCTAGACGAGAACTTAAAAAACTTTTTGAAAAAGAAGTTCATTTGTTTTTGTTTGTGAAGGTGAAAGAAAATTGGCGACAAGATCCGGCTCAGTATCGGGATTGGGGTTTGGATTTTAATGCCTGAATTTTCTTTTTCAAATGCTCTTGTTTTGGGGTCAAAACCATTAGGGGATGACAAATTTATTGTGAGTCTTTTTACGAGGGAAAAAGGTCGTCATCTGGGAGTTGTGAAGAAAAAAACACCACCGATGACAGCTTCTTTTTTATCAGGCAGATGGAAAGCCAGGCTGATAGATCAAATGGGCTCTTATTTTATCGACGATGAAAAATCGGCACATCTTTATCTTTTGTCGGATGCTAAAAGATTAAGTGCTCTTTCATCTGTTTGTTTTTTGGTGGATTCTTTGTTGCCCGAACGTGTTGAATATACGTTCTTTTTTGATGAAACAATTGTTTTTTTGGATGAGTTGGGAAAATCGGATTTTAATGCCCGATATGTGTTATGGGAACTTTGTTTGTTGGAAGCCTTAGGGTTTGGTCTTGATTTTTCAAAATGTGCCGGTGGTGGAGATGTGAATGATCTTGCATATGTGTCACCAAAAAGCGGACGGGCTGTGTCAAAAAAAATGGGTGAACCTTATAAAGATAAGTTATTGCCATTGCCTGAATTTATGTATAAACAAGGGATTTTGCCGGATCAAGAAGCTGTGTTTCAGGGATTGAATACAACGGCTTATTTTTTGACAACACATGCTGGGTTGAAACAATTGCCGATTTTGAGAAATTCGATTATTTAAAAAAGTTAAAAATTTATTAAAGATGACTTGACGGGATTTGGGAAATATGATAGGTTAAATCCCGAAAAACAGAGAACTAATAAAAATAAAAAAAATATTTTAATTGATAATAAAGAAAAGGAGTTTTTTATGGCTATTGAAAGAACTTTTTCAATGATTAAACCGGATGCAACGGCAAGAAATTTAACAGGAGCAATTAACGCAAAAATTGAAGAAGCCGGTCTTCGTATTGTGGCTCAAAAACGGGTTTGGATGACAAGAAAACAAGCTGAAATATTTTATGCTGAACATAATGGTCGTCCGTTCTTTGAAGAATTGGTTGAATTTATGAGTTCGGCTCCGATTGTTGTGCAAGTTTTAGAAGGTGAAGATGCTATTGTGAAATATCGCACGGTTATGGGAAAAACAGATCCGGCAGAGGCGGATAAAGGCACAATCCGTGCAGAATTTGGCGAAAGTAAGGGGCGTAATTCCGTTCATGGATCTGATTCACCTGCTTCTGCTCAAAGAGAAATTGCTCAATGGTTTAGTGCAAACGAAATTGTTGGTTAATCGTTGAATGAAAAATAAAAAAGCTGGGTGATGCGAAAGCTGATGCTCGGCTTTTTTTAAATAAAAAAGGGGATAATGATGGCTTTTGAAATGCATTTTCCGGTTTTGCTTCCCGAAGTATTGGAATATTTGGGGTGTCAAAATAAGGGTCTTTATATGGATGGGACTTTTGGTGCCGGTGGATACACAAAAGCCATTTTAAATGCCAATCTTGAGAATCGGGTGGTTGCTTTTGACAGGGATTTGACAACTTTAAAAACAGCGGAGAAGATTAAACAGGAATTTCCCAATCGGTTTTCTTTTATTCAGGATTGTTTTTCAACTCTTGAATCTTATTTGTTGGAACCATTGGATGGTTTGGTGTTGGATTTAGGGGTTTCTTCCATGCAAATTGATGAGAGGGAAAGAGGATTTTCTTTTCGTTTAAATGGTCCTTTGGATATGCGTATGGGATCTCAAGGGTTGTCTGCAAAAGATGTTGTGAACACATTTAAAGAATCTGAAATAGCAGATATATTGTTCAAATACGGGGAGGAAAAGGCTTCACGTCGAATTGCAAAAAATATTGTTAAATTTCGTTCGAAAAAGGAAATTGAAACAACCATTGAATTGGCTGAAATTATTCATCAGGTGATGCCAAAACCAAAGGATGGTTCCGACAGTGCCATGCGTTCATTTCAAGCTTTGCGGATTTTTGTGAACGACGAACTTGGTGAATTGGAAAGAACACTTGACGCAGCAAAACGAGTTTTAAAGCCGAACGGCCGATTAGTTGTGGTAACATTTCATTCTTTGGAGGATAGAATTGTGAAAAATTTTATGATTCAAAATTCTGATTTAAAACCAAATCAAAACAGACATGAAGTTTTTGACATAAATAAAATGGAAAAACCGTTGTTTCAGGTATTAACAAAAAAAGCGGTTTTGCCGTCAAAAGAGGAACTTGAAATGAATTCAAGATCTCATTCGGCTAAATTGCGGGCGGCGGTATTATTGCCTTAAAAAAGAGGGGGATGAATGAAAAAGTTTTTGATTAATTTGATTTTTTTGCTGATAGCCGTCTTGTCTGGAATCGCTTTATTCACTCTTAAATATCAAGTGAAAGAAAAAGAAACAGAGTTGAAACAGATTCATGTTAATATTTTGAAAACAAAAAGAGATTTGCACATGCTTGAAGCTGAATGGGCGTATTTGAATGATCCGCAACGGTTAAAGGAAATTGTAACTACTCAAACAAATTGGAAAGTGATTCAATCCAATCAGTTGGTAAAATTAGATGATTTGCCGGTTAAGTTGGAAGAAAAGGACGGGGAAAAGTTGCCTCAAAAGAAGGGGGAATAAATGTTTAAAAGAAAAAAAGAAACTTTTTATTATGCTGGGCTTGAAGTTCCTCCATTAACATCAATAGATAGATACAAATGTTTAGACGATGCAACAAAAGGGGTTCTTCAAAAAGCAAGTGGGCGAATAGCTTTTATCATGCTTGTTTTTTTTCTTTGTTTTTCTGTCATTATCGGAAAATTGTTTTATTTGACGGTGTTATCTTATCATTCAAGAACGTTCACACCCTCTGTTTTGAAAACAGAAATCAATATTAACAGATATAATATTTTGGATAGAAACGGTATGATTTTGGCAACCAGTGTGCCGACAAAAGATTTGTCAATTAACCCCAGGGAAGTGAAAGAAAAAGATAAGTTTCAGGTGGCTGAAAATTTGGCAAAGGTCTTGCCTGGAGTCGCAAAAGAAGACGTGATCAAAAAGATTAATCAAGGCGGATCTTTCAAATATATTAAACGAAATCTTACTCCGGTTGAGCAAAAAGATGTGAATTGGTTAGGATATTATTTTTTGGAACAGACAAACGGAGAAAAGCGTGTTTATCCGCAAGGGTCTTTGTTTGCTCATTTGCTTGGCAGTGTTGATATCGATAATAAAGGAACGGCGGGTATTGAAAAGGCTTATGAGCAAGAGTTACAGACGGATAATTTGGTGTTGTCGTTAGATATATCTGTTCAAGATACCGTTCGTAGGGTTTTATCTGAAAATATTGAAAAATATCGGGCAATTGGTGGTGTCGGGTTGGTGATGGATGTGAACACCGGAGAAGTTTTGGCCAGTGTTTCTTTGCCGGATTATAACCCGAATTTGTTGCAAGAGGCTGATCCGGATTCTTTATTTAATAAAGCAACTTTGGGAGCGTATGAATTAGGATCTGTTTTCAAATTGTTTAATACGGCAATGGCGCTTGAAAATAAAGTTATCAAACCATATGATGTGTTTGATGCAACAAATTCTTTTAAAATCGGCAGAAAATTAATTGACGATTATCGGGGACAACACCGTCCTTTAACAGTTCCTGAAATTTTGATGCATTCATCAAATATCGGATCGGTTAAAATTGCTATGAAAGCTGGATATGAAAAGCAAAGGGATTTTTTGGGTCGTTTTGGGTTTTATAAACCTTTGTCCATTCAATTGCCGGAAAAAACAAGGACACAATATCCGACGGATAAAAAATGGTCTGATACGACAAGTGCAACAATTTCATACGGATATGGAATTGCCGTTTCTCCGCTTCATATGATTTCAGCCGTGAGTGCTCTTGTGAATGGTGGGTATTATCGGGTGCCGACTTTTATTAAAGATGGCAACAAAGGGCGGGCAGAATATCAGGTTATTTCACCAAAAGTATCGGAACAACTGCGTCATATGATGTGGGGTGTTATCAATTGGAATTTATCAAAAACGGATCCGGTGAAAAAATATCATGTTGGGGGAAAAACCGGATCGGCAGAAATGCTTGTCAAAGGAGTTTATACGGAGGGAACACTTCGAACCACTTTTGTTTGTGCCTTTCCTATGAATGCGCCTAAATATGCCGTTTTGGTTATATTGGAAAATCCAAAAAAATTGGAAGGCCAATATGCCAGCACAGCCGGGTGGAATGCCAAGCCGACCGGTCTTCAAATTGTTCGTGAATTGGCCTCTTATTTAGGAGTGGCCGAGCAAGAAGAGTGGGAACAACCCTCGTATATGAAAAAATCAGTTGAATTATCCAAGGAAGCATTGAAAAGAAGAAGGTAAAAAATGTTGTTATCCGAATTGTTAAAAAAAGTTTCTCTTAATGTTGTTTCTTTTAACGAATTGGAAATAAAAGGTATTTCTAATTCATCAAAAGAGGTGAAAGAAGGGTATATTTTTGTTCCGATTAAGGGAGAAAAAACAGACGGATTGGATTTTCTTCAAGAGGCTGTGAACAAAAAAGCAGTTGCCGTTTTAACAGATCGTGATATTGATACAACACTTCCTTGTCTTAAAAGTCAAAATTTAAAGAAAGATATGGCAAAAATAGCCTCTCTTCTTTATCCGTCGGAAAAAATCAAAACAATTGCCGTAACTGGAACAAATGGAAAAACATCAACGGCTTATTATGTTTATCAGTTATTAAATGCATGTGGTATTAAAACAGCATCAATCGGCACCTTAGGGGTATATGTAAATGATGTTTTAAAGGAAGGGAAAATGACAACGCCGGACAGTATTATACTGGCGAAAGAACTTTGTGAACTTGAAAAAGAAGGGGTTCGGTATGTTGTTTTGGAAGCTTCCAGTCATGGATTGGATCAAGATCGGTTAGCGTCTTTTTCTTTTGAGTCTGCCGGATTTACAAATTTAACGCGCGATCACTTGGATTATCATAAGTCTATGGCTTCTTATTTTGAGGCAAAGAAAAAACTTTTTCAACAGTTGCTTAAAAAAGATGGTGTTGGTGTTTTAAATGCCGATGAAGAAACGTTTGACCAGTTAATGTCTGTTTTAAAGCAAAGAGAGATTATTTCTTTTTCATATGGATATAATGGAAAAGATTTAAAAATTGAGAAGTTAGAACCGGTGGCGGACGGTCAATTGGTGACTCTTTCCTATCAGGGAAAAACCAGAACGGTTTTGGTCCATATTTTTGGTGCTTTTCAGATTTTTAATATTCTTTGTGCTGTGGGTCTTGTTTCAAGACTAGGAATTGAAATGGATTTGCTTATTGACTTGTTGCCAAAATTAAAGGCACCCAAAGGACGGTTAGAATGTGTCGGAGAAAAAGACGGCGCTTATATTTTTGTTGATTATGCTCATACACCGGATGCTCTGCATAATGTTTTGAAAAGTTTAAGACCGCATACAAAGGGAAAACTGGTCGCCGTTATCGGATGTGGTGGAAACAGAGATACGGGGAAAAGAGCTTTGATGGGTGAAGTTGCTTTCAAAGAGGCTGATTTGGTTTATATAACGGATGATAATCCGCGTTTTGAAGACCCTTCTTTAATCAGAGAGATGGTTTTAAAAGCCTGTCCTTCGGCAACGGTTATTCCAAACAGGAAAGAAGCCGTTTATCAAGCGGTTCAAAGCTTAACCGATGGGGATTTATTGGTTGTTTGTGGTAAAGGGCATGAAACGGGCCAGTTGGTAAATGGTGTTTTATATCCGTTTTCAGATAAAAACGAGGTTTTGTCTGCTTTAAATACGTTAACCGATAAAATTATCTGGGATAAAGATTCTTTAAAAGAAGCGTTAGGGGTTACTGTTGATGAAACTGTTCGTATTTCCGGACTTTCAATTGACACAAGAACACTTTTGCCTGGCGATTTATTTTTAGCAATTAAAGGCGAAAAAACAGATGGACACAAATTTGTTCATTTGGCTGTTCAAAAAGGAGCTTCGGCCTGTTTGGTTGAAAAAGAAGTTGAAGGTGTTCAAAAAGAAAGACAAATTATTGTTCCAGATGTTTTAAAAGCGCTTAATCAGTTGGCTCAAATTTCCAGGAAAAGAACAAAGGCTCTTGTGGTCGGTGTGACGGGAAGTTCCGGAAAAACAACAACCAAAGAAATGCTTAAGGCTTGTTTAAGCAAAGTTGGAAAAACAGATGCAACAAAAGGCAATTTTAATAATGAAATCGGCGTGCCGTTAACAGTGGCCGGTTTTCATCCCAATCTTGATTATTGGGTTGTTGAATTAGGGATGAATCATAAGGGAGAAATTTCAAAATTAACAAGACTTGTGCAGCCGGATGTGAGTGTAATCACGATGATCGGATCGGCTCATCGGGAATTTTTTGCATCGGAAGAAGAAATTGCGTTGGCAAAATCTGAAATTTTTGAAGGACAAAAAGAAGGGGCTGTTGCTGTTTTAAATTCTGATTCTCTGTATTTTGATTTAATGCAACAAAAAGCTTTTGAAAAAGGATTAAAAGTTGTTTCGTTTGGAAAAACAAAAGAGGCTGATTTTTATTTAAAATTTTTCAAAATTTCCGATTTGACACAGATAACGCTTGAAAGAAAAAATAAAGAGTATCAATATCAAATTAATTTTTTGGGTGAGCATTTTGCCATGAATTCATTGGCGGTTTTGTCTGCTGTTAATTCTCTTGGTATTGATATTGAAAAAGTGTTGCCATTTATTTCAAAAACAGCTCCGATTAAAGGACGCGGATTAATGACCCGTTTAATTTTTAATGGCAAAAATCTGACGTTAATTGATGATTGTTATAATGCAAATCCCTCTTCGATGAGAGCCTCTCTGACTGTTCTTGCAAAACAAGGGAAGGGGAGAAAAGTTGCCATTTTGGGCCAAATGCTTGAACTTGGTGAAAATGCGGAAAAAATGCATAAGGATTTATTGAAAAATATTCTTGAAAATCAAATTGATCGGGTATATACCATAGGAACACTGATGAAATGTTTGGATATCGTATTGCCAAAAGAAATTCAAGGAGGTTATTTTGAAACGGTTGAAGATTTGATGAAAAATATTGAACCGGAATTAAAAGAAGGAGATATTCTGTTGGTTAAAGGATCAAACAGTGTTGGGTTAAATAAATTTGTTAAAATGTTGCAAGAGAATAATTAGGGAGAAAAGATGTTATATTTGCTATCGTTGTTATCGTCAGATTTTAGTTTTTTAAATATTTTTAAATATATTACCTTTCGGTCAGGAGGGGCTCTTGCAACTTCATTTTTAATTATGCTTGTTTTTGGTCCCAGATTTATTGCTTGGCTTAAAAGCAAACAGGGTGAGGGTCAACCCATTCGAACGGATGGGCCTGAAACTCATTTTGCAAAACGAGGAACGCCGTGTATGGGTGGTTTATTGATTATTATAGCCATTTTGATTTCAACATTTTTATGGGCTCAACTTTCAAATTCATACATTTGGGTGATGATATTTGTTTTGGCTGGTTTTGGGTTGGCCGGTTTTTTCGATGATTACAAGAAATTGACTCAAAACTCATCAAACGGTATTTCTGCAAAACAAAAGTTATTTTTGCAGTTTCTGATCAGTTTTATTGCTTGTCTTTGGATGATTTGTTTGGAAACAGGACCAATGGGAACAACTTTGACAATTCCGTTTTTTAAAGATTTATCCATTGATTTAATGTATTTTTACATTCCGTTTGTTTTAATTGTTATGGTTGGAAGTTCCAATGCCGTTAATTTGACAGATGGATTGGATGGACTTGTCTCTTTGCCGGTCATTATGTGTTGTTTTGTTTTTATGGTGATTGCCTATTTGGTTGGTCGTGTGGATTACAGTGCTTATTTACATATCCATTATGTGGCCGGTGCCGGAGAAATGGCTGTCTTTTGCGGAGCTGTTATCGGAGCAACTTTGGGCTTTTTGTGGTTTAATGCTCATCCGGCAAAAGTTTTTATGGGAGATACGGGCTCTTTGGCTTTAGGCGGTATTTTGGGTGCTTTAAGTGTTGCCACAAAGCAAGAATTGTTGTTGGCTCTTGCCGGTGGTGTTTTTGTTGCAGAAGCTTTGTCCGATATCATTCAGATCGGGTCATATAAACTCAGAAAAAAACGTGTTTTTCTAATGGCCCCGCTTCACCATCATTTTGAAAAAAAAGGATGGAGCGAAACAACGGTTGTTGTGAGATTTTGGATCATTTCGGTTTTATTGGCCATTATTGCTTTATCAACACTTAAAATCAGATAGGAGGCAAAAAATGGGGATTCTTGAAAACACAAGACTCTTTTTTTCAGAACGGTTCAGAGATATTAACCGTCAATTGCTTTATGCTGCGATTGTATTGATTTTATATGGTATTTTTTTGATTTTTGCAGCGAGTCCCGGTGTTGCTTATCGCACGAACAGAGAAACGTTTTATTTTATTAATCGGCAGCTTATCTTTTTGTTCCCGACGATTTTGGTTTTGTTTGGGGCAGCCTTTTTGTCGTTTAAACACATTCGCCGGTTATCCGGTGTTGTGCTGATCGGTTCTTTGTTTTGTATGGTGTATGTCGTTTTGTTCGGAACCGAGATTCAAGGTGCCAGGCGGTGGATTTATTTTTTGGGAATCGGGTTGCAACCTTCTGAATTTATGAAGCCGGCTTTTGCCGTTGTTTGTGCATGGTTGTTAGCTTCCGGCCGATTGATTAAACAATTCCCAGGATATTGGCTTGCTTTCGCGCTTTATGGGGTAATTGCTCTTTTGTTGATGGGACAACCGGATGTTGGTATGTTGGTTACTGTAACAGGTATGTTCGGGGTTCAACTCTTTTTATCGGGAATTCCGATGTTGGTTGTTGGTTTTTTGGGTGCCGGTGCCGTTAGTATGGGTGTTTTTGCTTATTTTGCTTTTGATCATGTGCATACACGGGTTAACAGATTTTTGAATCCTTCGGACGGGCAAGAGGCTTATCAGGTCGAAAAATCAATGGAAACACTTCAAAATGCAGGTTGGTTTGGTAAAGGACCGGGGGAAGGTATTGTGAAATATGAATTGCCGGATGCTCATACGGATTTTATTTTAGCTGTGGCTGCCGAAGAATTTGGATTTATTTTAACGACACTTTTAATTTTGGTTTTTGCTTTCATTGTTTTGAAAGGATTTCGTCTTTTAAGACAGGCAAATAATCATTTTTGCCAAATTGCCGTGGCTGGTCTGTTGACACAAATTGCAATTCAGGCTATTGTAAATATGGGATCAACGTTGAATCTTTTGCCGACAAAAGGAATG
>JAZNVO010000091.1:0-3392 GCA_045592885.1 Alphaproteobacteria bacterium | reverse complement strand
CAGCCATGCGAAAATTTCCATGGGAATTTTTGGTAATAACTGATCAGGTTATGTTGCAAAAAATTGAAAAAGAACATAAGTATGCCGCTTTTTCAAGCGCAGCCGGTATTGTGATTGCTGTTTGTGAAAAAACATCTCTTTCCCATGCCGGAATGGGGGTGATTGATGTTGCGATGGCAAGTCAAAATATTATGCTGGCAGCGCATGACTTGGGATATGGAACCTGTTTTTGTGGTGTATATCCCGAGACACATGAAAAATTCGGTGATCTTTTGCAAGTGCCGAGAGATGTTCGAGTAATCGGATTGATTGCTCTTGGCAAATCGATTGAAACCAAACCGATACCTGAAAGGTATGATGAATTGAAAGTTCATATCAATCGTTGGTGAAAAAAATATCGCTCGAAAGGGCGTTTTTTTTATGGATTAATATTTTTTTATCAACGGATGGATCTTTTTCTTTCTTTTTGATATTCGCTGATTTTGAATAGATGATTGATATTTTGTTATATTTTTCTTTTTGATAGAAAAAATTTATTGACGAATAAAGTATTTTTTGCTATTTTGAAATCAGATGGATGGTTTTTTCCTGTCTTTTGGCGTAAAAAAGAGGGTTTCAATGCTGAAAAAGAAAAAGGGAATGGAACGTGGGCGTTCAATGGCGGATACTCTTGGTGGTGGCGCGTTGATTGGTGCTTTGACGTTGGGCGGCGTATCCGGATATGGTCAAGCAATGCGATTGTATCAGGAAGCTGAAACTTTGGATCAGATCAGTGTTCTTGTTGCGGGTGGCCGTTCTTGGGATATTCCGTATAAAGTTGGTTCTAAAACTGTGATTGATACAGATGAATATATCCCTTATATCGTTCCGATCAGAGATGTGGTATCAAAAGTTGACTATCGTTCAACAAAAACGGCATATGAAGCCGGATTAATGGATGATGATGGTGAATTTGAAGGGGTAACTCTTCATGATGTGCGTGAACATGAGTCGTTTGATACCATTATGGCTACACCGGTTTGGGTTCGGGCAGAAGATGAAAAAAATTGGTCTGTTCGGATAACCGGGCTTTCTTATTCAGCTTGTGAAAAATTATTAATAAAACATGAATTAGGTTTTGATTATGCTTATGTTGCTCTTCAAAACACGGTGGATAAAACACCAATGGATCCGGAGTATGGTGATTTTTCAAAAGTTTCCTCCTTAAATAAATATGCAAATCCGGAACGTGATGCAAAAGGTGGGGTTTCAACGGATGAGCAGATTGAAAAAGTTTGTTTAATGGTTGATGGGAGTAAAGGAAAATATTCTTTAGCCCGAGAATATATCACTCATATTGATAATCCGGAAAAAACAGGTGTTGCTTATGGCACCAAACAAACGGTATGTAAAGATAAAAAAAGTTTGGCTTGCATGGCATATGGAGCCAGATTGTATAATCCGGAAACGAAGAAAAAAGATATTCCGCTTCAAACGCTTGTTCTTCATTTTGGGAAAGGGGATAAAAAATCAAACAAAGTTGTTTTGCCTCCGCCAAATATGTTTTAATCAGTTGACTTTGTTTGCCCGTTCTTGTTTTGCATAATTAATTGCTATGATTTATTTATAAAAAAACACCGTTCAAAAAATGAACGGTGTTTTTTATTTTTATTTTTCAATCGGATAGTTTGAATCCGGCAAGTAATTCGGCAGATTTAGCTGCATTTCTTGCATTAATCATAGCATTTTTGTTGTATCCGGCATCAACATGGACAACTTCACCGGTGATACCCGCAGCCAAATCAGAGCAAAGGAACATACCTGTTCCGCCAACGTCTTCAATCGTTACGTTGCGACATAAGGCGGAGTTGTTTTCCGTCCAACCCAAGATTTGGCGGAAATCTCCGATGCCGGCAGCTGCCAATGTGCGAATCGGGCCGGCAGAAATGGCATTGACACGGATATTTTGATGTCCGAGATCAAAAGCAATAAAGTGAATGGATGCTTCTAAAGCTGCTTTTGCAACACCCATCACATTATAGTTTGGCAAATATCTTTCAGCGCCTAAATAGGTGAGTGTTAAACAAGCGCCACCGTCTGTCATCAATTCGGCAGCACGTTTACAAACGTCTGTGAATGAATAACAAGAAATGAGCATCGAATTTGTGAAATTGTCTTTTGATGTATCGACATAACGGCCTTTCAGTTCGTTTTTGTCTGAAAAAGCAATGGCATGAACAACAAAATCTAATTTACCCCATTTTTCTTTAAGTGTTGCAAAAACATTGTCCATTGAGTCGCTGTTTAATACATCGCAAGGGATTAAAATATCGGATCCAATACTTTCAGCCAATGGGCGTACACGTTTTTCAAGAGTTTCGCCTTGATAAGTGAAAGCAATTTCGGCTCCTTGATCGGCCATGGCCTTGGCAATTCCCCATGCGATAGAATGGTCATTGGCAACACCCATGATAAGGCCTTTTTTCCCTGCCATAATTCCTGTCATTTTTGTTATCCTTTCTATTTATTTTTTTAATCTAATCTTTACATACTTCTATCAAACAGGATATATGAAAATGAGAAAAAAATCAAATGACACTTTTGTGACACCTCTTTTTTTTATGATAGGAGAGGGGGTGTTGAAAATTTTTTTAAAAAAGTATACTATATACATAAATTTTTGATGAGGACTAAAATGTTGGGAGCTATAGCCGGAGATGTAATCGGATCATGTTATGAATTTCATAACATCAAAACAAAATCGTTTCCTCTTTTTTCTGATAAATCAACGTTTACGGATGATACAATTTTAACTTGTGCGACGGTGGAATGGTTACTTTCAAAAGAAGACGCAAAAAAAATTTTTTCAAAATGGGGTAGGTTCTATCAATTTCGAACTTTAGAGGAAGGCAAAATACCTGCCTTTGGAAAAGGTTTTATGCGTTGGATTGAAACAGGTGAGCCCTACAACGCCAGAACAAATGGGTGCGTGATGCGAATAAGTCCGATCGGTTTATATGAAAAAGATTTTGAAACTGCTCTTAAAAAAGCATTATATTTAACAAATATGACTCATAATCATCATGAAAGCCTGAAATATACGGCTATTTATATTGAAACAATGTTTTTGATGAAACAAGCAAAGTCCAGTAACTTTATCCGGAGACATATTTCAAAAAAATATGAGGTTGATTTGTCAAAATCAATTGATGAAATTCGCTCTTCATATAACAAGTTTTATTGTTCTTGCAAAAATTCCGTTCCGCAAGCTATCACAGCAGCATTGGAAGCATCTTCATTTGAAGATGCAATTAGAAACGCCGTTTCACTAGGGGGAGATAGTGATACTTTAGCTGCTATGGCTGGTGGTTTAGCTGAGGTGAAATTTCAAATTCCACAAAAAATTAAAAAGA
>JAZNVO010000090.1:0-1835 GCA_045592885.1 Alphaproteobacteria bacterium | reverse complement strand
CAGCCGGAGCGAATCCTTGATCAACCGCCATTTTCATATACGACAATGCTTTTTGAATATTTTCCGGAATTTTGTCCCCTGCATGATATAAAAGAGCCAATTCATATTGGGCTTGTTTTAACCCTAAATCAGCTGATTTTTTAAGATATTGCTCTGACTTTTGATAATTTTTCAATAAACTTGCATCCTTTTTCTTGTATAGCAATCCCAAATAATAAAACGAGAGCCTTTTTATTTCCCCTGTTTCTGATTTTGAAGCCAAAATATAATATTTTTCAGCCTTTTTATATTTCCCATCCGCATCTGACTTTATAGCCAATTCAAACTGAGCAGCCGGTTGAAGAAAAAAGTCCTTAAACGCCGCATAAAAAACAGCAACAACAGACAAAACAAACAATAAAAAAATAAACCTGTTCAACTGACTTCTTTTCTGCAATTTAACCATCTTTATGCTTTACAAAGTATCTTTTGATATGATATAAAACAAACATTGTTTAACACAAATTAAACAACAATGAATTGTTTTATCGCTATTTACCGGCATTTTAAAAGGAAAAAGAATTTTGTGCAAGGCTTTTTGTTATAAAAAATTTAATTTCAACTTTGAAACAGGCGAACTTTCTTTAGAGTATGAATTTAAAGAGCATGCTTTTGTTGAAAAAATAACCTTTCCAAATGCTCCGTTTAAGGTATCTAAAGAAAAAAAAGAAGCCTTAAATAAAATTTTCTTTTTAGCTCATATTGCCTTTGGCATCAGTTATTACAAAGCTTTTTGCCCGAAAGATATTGAAATTCAAAGTGGACAGCTTTCTTTAAAAGAGGCCCTCTTCTTTAACAAATTTTATTTGGAAGGATTGGGCGAATTTGCCGTTCGAAATCATTTAAATTTGCAAGGAAAAATAAATTTCCCATTTTTTAAAGAAGAAAAGAACGAGCCTTTTAATATTTCGCTAAAAAAAAGGTTTTTAGTTCCTGTCGGCGGCGGAAAGGATTCTTGTGTTTCATTGGAACTGCTTTCAAAATCTAAAAATGAAACAGCAGGCATTGCCATTGGCCAACCTCGCCCGATTATTGAATGCCTTCAAAAGACAGATATCCCCTCTTTTTTCATTAAACGCGAAATTTCCAAAACGCTTCTTGAACTTAATAAAAAAGATGAAGTCTATAACGGTCATGTTCCGATTACCGGCATGTTAGCTTTTATTCTTTGGGCCAGCGCCCTACTCTATGATTATCAATTTGTTGCCATGAGTTGCGAAAATTCGGCAAACAGCGGAAATTTAATGCAAGGCGAACTTAAAATCAATCACCAATACAGCAAAAGTTTTGATTTTGAACAAGATTTTAAAGAAATAACAACTGCCGTTACGCCAAATTTCTTGTATTTTTCACTTCTTCGACCTTTTTCCGAACTCAAAATTGCCGAACTTTTTTCCAACCTTTCTTCAAAATATTTTAGTGTCTTTACAAGTTGCAACAAAGCTTTTAAACTTGATGAAAACAAAAGATTGGATCGGTGGTGCGGCACTTGTGATAAATGCCGATTTGTCTTTTTAATTTTAGCGCCGTTTATGGATAAACAAACGCTTATAAACGCCGTTGGAACAAATCCGTTAAATGAAATTGAAAATTTAAACGGGTATAAAGAACTTCTCGGCATCAGTGGACATAAGCCATTTGAATGTGTCGGCGAAATTGACGAATGCCGCCAAGCTTTTCATTGCTTACAACAAGAGAATACTCTGATATATCGCGGCTGCCGATCTTGATCGAAGTGCTTCCGTAATCGTGTGCGTAAGACTAAGTCGGAGGCCAAGCGGTCTTAGGAAGACAAT
>JAZNVO010000089.1:0-4360 GCA_045592885.1 Alphaproteobacteria bacterium | reverse complement strand
GAATAATTCTTTTCCTGCTTGCATTAAAAGTTGAACAAATTGACGTGAATATTCAATTTTTCCGGTGTATTTGAATTTTAAAATACTATTTTTAGAAGAAGAATTATACTGAAAAACAGCGCGTGCTTTATCATAAACAGGTCTTTTTTTTAAGCATTTAGCACAAAGAATTTTTTCCTGTGAGGGTAAAAGATTGAGTTTATGACCACATCGATAACAAATTGTTCCTTGAACAAAGGGAATTTTTGAAAAACAATCAGAACAAAACATTTTGTCTTTAGAAATGGATTTATCGCAACAAAGACATATATTTGGGAAAACAAAATCAATAATGTTTTTGCTTGTTTCTGTAAAAAAATAAAGAATTTTACTTGTAAATTTCATGCAACTATACTACCTTATTATCAAAAAAAAGGCAAGAAAAATGAAAGATAAAATATTTGTATATCCAAATGGGAAAAAGATTTTTTATACCATTCATAATAAAAAATCACCGCTTTTTTTGGTTTATTTGCATGGTTTGATGTCATCAAGAAAAAGTGATAAAGGAAAGGCTATTTTATCTTATGCAAAAAAAAATGGTTTGGGATTTTTGTCGTTGGATTATACGGCGCACGGTCAATCTGATGGAGACAAAACAGCATTTAGAGTTGGGACGTGTTTAAATGATATTTTATCCGTTGTTGATTTGGAATTGAAAGAAAAACAAATTATTCTTGTCGGAAGTTCGCTGGGTGGATGGTTGACTCTTTTGTTGGCTGAATCCAAGAAAAGCCAGATTAAAGGGATTATGACATTGGCGGTTGCGGCGGATTTTACAAAACTGGTATGGGAACGTATGTTTAATGACGAGGTGCGTGCTCTTTTAAAATCCGGCAAAGTTTTGGGCCCTTCTGAAGAAACAAAAGGCCATTGTTTCACTTACCAAATGTTTGAAGAGGCAGACCAACATTGTTTGTTGCATAGATGCATAGCATATAACGGACCTTGTTTGCTGGTGCATGGCGATAAAGATGAAGTCATCCCGTATAAAAATTCTTTTACCGTTAAGGAGGCGTTGACGTCATCAAAAGTTTATCTTCAAATTGTGAAGGGGGAAACCCATTTACTTAAAAGTTATGATTTATCTTTAGGATTAGATTTTCTTTTAAAATTAATATAGGAGATGCTGATATGCAAAGTCATATTTTAAAAAAAGGATTTATTTTATTCTTTTTGTTATTGGTGGTTTTTTCCGTTTCCTTTGTGAGTGGAGCTTTTATCACACCCGATCGTTTGAATTGGTATAAAACATTGCCGTTATCTTCTTTAACACCGCCAGATATAGTGTTTTCTCTTGTGTGGACAGTGTTATACTTTTTGATGGCGATTTCAGCTTTTCTTGTTTGGAATAAGGCTAGTCCCAGATATTTTGTTCTTCAATTAATTGCAAACGGATTGTGGCCCTTTTTGTTTTTTTATATGCATTCACCGATAGCTGGGTTAATCGATATTTTGGCATTGATTCTTTTTGTGGGTCTGACAATCAAAACATTTTATAACGTATCCAAAACGGCAGCCGGTTTACTTTTGCCGTTGTTTATTTGGATTTTGTTTGCTTTTTATTTAAATGCTCACATCGTGTATTATCAATTCTTTTCATAAAGAGATTTAAGAAGGCTAATTTCGTTTTTGTATCCTTCTAATTCATTGGGAGTTTCCAATACAAAAAGTTTATTTTTAAGAGCAGGGTGGGTAATGATTTGTTGAATGGCTTCAATTCCTAACTCACCTTGTCCGATTTTTTCATGTCGGTCTTTATGCGAGGCAAAAGGCATTTTTGTATCATTCAAATGAATGGCGTGCAATTTATCAAGACCAATGATGTCATCAAAATGATGCAAAACTTCATCTAGTTTGTTTTTGATGTCATATCCGGCACTGTAAATATGGCAGGAGTCTATACAAACACCCATTTTTTCGGAAAGAGTAACTTGATCCATAATGGTTTTCAACTCTTCAAAAGAAGATCCGATTTCACTTCCGGAACCGGACATTGTTTCCAAAAGAACAGTTGTTTTTGTTTCTTTTGTTAAAATGTTGTTTAATAATCCGACAATAAGTTCAATTCCTTTTTCAGTTCCGGCCCCGACATGTGATCCCGGATGAAAATTATATAAGGCGTTATCCAATAAGTCTAAACGCATCAAATCATCTTTCATTACCAAATGAGCAAAATCCCTTATTTTCGGGTCTTGAGAAGCGGGATTGAGCGTATAGGGAGCATGAGCCAAAATTTGATTGAATTTATTGGATTTTGCCTGTTCGTTAAAAGATGAAATGTCAGCGTAATCAATTTCTTTTGCTTTTCCGCCTCTGGGGTTGCGAGTGAAAAATTGAAAGGTGTTTGCCCCCAAATAAAGGGCTTCTTTCATCATATGGCAATATCCTTTGCTGGCAGAGAGATGACATCCGATTTTAAGCATATAATTTCCTTTCAATTTTTAAGGCCATAAATTTTTTTGAAGACATTGTGATTTGACAATTTGATTTTCATTTCTTTGAATTTGTTCAATCCGATAGGTGCGAAGGCATTCCCATTCATCTACCGGAAAGTTTTGATTCCATTTTAAAAACAACTTTTTTTGGTTTTCTTTGATTTGAAAGAAGGGATATTGTTGTTCAAAATACAGATAAATACGGGCGACAATACCTTTTGCCTCATCCGGAATTTCAACTTTATTATCAGCTATTTTGATGGCACAGTTTTTATATAAAGAAGGCATAAAATCCGGTAATTCGGAAAATTCGGCATTCTCCCTGATGGCATTGACAGCTCCGACGGAGGGGTATAAATTATACATATCAGCTTGCATCAGGCGGAAAATCCGACTTGTTTTATCAGCACATTTTCTTCCTTTATAAGAATTATTTTCTTTATCAATGCAATTTTTATCACCCATCCACCATTGTTTGACATAAGAACCAAATTCTTCAGCAGGGATAACATGTTCAATTTCAACACGATTAACACGGTTAGCCACTTTTGAAACATCGAAATCTTTCGGGAAAATCAAAATTTTCTTTTTATCGAATGGTATTTGACAATAAAGAGTTTTTCGATGATCGATATAAACTTCTTTGAACAGCTTATTTCTGGAAGAAGCATATGATTCATTTGCATAAAAAGGTTTTTCATCAGCAAAAACCTGTTCGGAAAACCCGAAAAATAAAATCAATATATTAAAAATTATTTTTTTCATTCTTTAAAAGGTATCGAATAAAATTTGCTTTGTCAAGAATGATTCTTAATAATTTAGGGCCTCTGAAGCTGAAAAGCAATTAATGGGGCGCATTCCGAATTTAAGTTTATATAAAGCAATGTCGTTTAATTGAGATTGTTCTCCTAAAACCGGATAACAAATATTTTGAACTATTTCCCCATTTTCAAAAAGAAGAGAAGCCAAAACATCACCATTCATATAATAAAGTTTGCTTGGTCCATTGAAAATACCGTTTTTATAGGATATGGAAGATTGAAGTATTCCGTTGGGATAATATTGATATTGAATGCCGTTTATTTTACCATCTTGATATGATTCCTTTAGCATGGTTTGTCCGTTTTGAAAAAACATTTCTCCGGTGCCGATTTTTTTTCCGTTTTGATAGGTTAGTGTCATTTTGATTGACCCGTCGATATAAAAAACTCGAACCGTTCCGTTGATTTGATCATTTTGATAGGGGATGGAAGATAAAAGATTTTGATTTTCATAAAAAAATTCTTGAACACCATTTTTTTTGAAGTTTTGAAACGGTGTTTTTGAAAAAATATTTCCGTTTTGATAATAAATATAATCTGTTTGGTTTTGATAAGGTGTGAAATGAATGTTTCCTAAAAGATTGGATGATTCCAAATCATCTTTGATCATAGCTAACACTGGTGTTTGAGTCAAATCTTGTAAATAACCCACTCCGTATTCTGATTCATAGGAGGGACATCCGCCTCTTAAGGAAGAATAAGCGGAAAAGGAATTAAATAGAGACAATAAAAAAAGAATTTTTTTCATAAAGAAAATATGGGAAAAGAAATGAATATTTCAAGTATTTGAATGAAAATACCCATTTTTTGTGTATTTTTGAGAGTGAAGAAAAATAAAAATCGTTATTTTTCAATGGGTTAGGGTTTTCAGAAATGAGATATAAAATCATTAAAAAAGCCCTTTTGTTTCAAAGGGTTATTTGATTTTTTGATGTCGGAAATCTAACGGTCGTTTTTTATTCCCACTTTTTCCTCTTCCATACTTTTATTATACCATAGGTTTAAAATTTCGTGTCCAAAATTTTTCAAAAAAAATATATGATTTTTTGATATTTTCTTTTA
>JAZNVO010000088.1:0-3090 GCA_045592885.1 Alphaproteobacteria bacterium | reverse complement strand
GAACGACATGGCTACGATCCGACTTAAAAAGCATTGTATCCGGCCTCATCAAGCAATTGAAAAGGATCACCTTCTGACTTATTTTCAATCACTTGAACATTTTTCAAACTTTCAAGATATTCCAAAAGCGGTTCCGGATTACGATCTGCATATTTTAAAATATCCGGCAAATTTTGGATATCAAAAATCCCACTATCGAACTTCCTGATTCTTTTGGCAAACGCCTCTCCATTTTGGCGTTTGATGATGTCATACATTGATTTTAACGACATGTTATTCTTTGATTCTTCCCCGATATTCCGGGAGCAACACGCCTTTGCCTTTAATCAATTGTTTGGCATTTTTCAAATATTTAATCCGAACAGCACGTTCCTTTGTTTTGGGAGCATAAAGATATTCCGGCTGACTGTTATATAACACCCCACGCTCAATCTCTTCCAATAAAGGTAACAAGACAACTTTCATGTTATCGTTTCCTTGAAGCGATCCTTCGCCGATAAATTCAGCGTTTTTCAAACAAAACACTTCCACAGACGGCAAATGACAAAAACAATTTTTTTCAACACTTTCAAGTTTATCAAATTTAAACGAAGCAAATTTATCGTTAAAACAAAAACAACTATCTTCCACAACTTCCATTTCCGGCAACAAAGTTTCAACCAAATTCGGACACCTTGAAAAATTTGAAAAACGAACTCTTTTAACGTGGGGACCAACAACTTTTTGAATTGCTTTTGATTTATAAACAGCATTATGCTCAATTTTGGTTGCCGATAATAAAAAAAGCTCTTCCACCGTGTTATTTTCATATAAACAATGCGCCGGCAAGATTTTCGTTTTTGGCAAACAAATGCCAACAATTTTGCCGTTTCTTTCTTTTAAAATTTCATTTCCGTCTAACTTTAAAATCCTTGACCCATCTGCTTTTTCAAAGAGTTGAAGAGCCTCCCCTTGCTCAAGCTCTTCATTTAAAACACGAATTAATTTTGAATCAAAATCACCCAAATTCAAAATCTTTTTCTCATTTAAATCAACAAATAAAGAGCCAAAATAAATAATCTCCTTTTCCTCTAATAAAGGCGAGTCAACTTCAACCAAAGCAGGACACTCTTCCACAATATTATGCCCGATTTTTTGAACTTTGGGGGCAATAATGCTCTTTAAATGCGGACATCTGTAAATCGCCTCATCTTCAATCACAACAGCATTCGGTGCAATCAGTTTTGTCACCATACGCCCTTGCAATGCATCTTTTTTAATAACTTTATCAAAAACATAAAGTGTTCCGTCTTGTTCTCTTTTTTCGTTTAACATTTTTTATCCTCGCGTATTATTTTTATCCATTAGCATCTTTTTAAAATAGGATACCAAACCGGATTTTAAAGAAGAAATGACCACTTGAGAGGCCGAATTTCTTTTTTGTCCCTCTCTCATCGGATCTTTTAATAACAAAACACCTTTTAAGTACCCTTGTTTTTTCATTTTATCCGTATCTAAAAGCGGGGCATATAAGTATTTAACTTTTAAATCACCCTCTAGCTCTTTTAAAGCCGGTGCTTCAACATAAATATCCTTATGATTATGAGATAAACCATTATACCCATCAATTTCTTTCAAACTTTTAAAAACACCTTTTTTCAAAGAGTTATTTGATGAAATATCATTAAAAGATAAACATTCAAGACTTTCAAAATCAACATCTTGTAACAAATCATTTTGACGGACATTTCCACCATACATTCTTTTTACTTTCGGTGCCAAGAGTTTTTTTAAGCACTTATTATTCCAAACGGCATTTCCCCTCATTTCAAGAGCCGACTCAAAAATTAATTCTTCGGTTTCATATAAATTACAAAAAGAATCATACGGAATGATTTTTAACCGTTTAAATCTCATCTTTTTGGCATTTATCATATCAAAACTTGAGTGTCCAAGCTTTGTCAAAGAATCAAAATTTAACTCATCTGTCCCCGCTTTAAATGAACAACCAAAAGAATTGGCTCCGATTTTTTTAAGTTTATCAGCTTTAAAAACTTCCAATTTTCTCAATACATTAAATGAACAACTTCCAACAGTCCTTAAATTATCACCGATGAAAATTCTTAACTCATTCCAGCCTTTTTTTAAAGCGCTCCATCCTTCTTCTTTAATATCCGACCCACCGTTTAACGAGTGACTCGGCAAATTTTTTGCCTTAAACAGCCTTAAATATGTCGGGCTTAATTCTTGATTGGCCGAAATGAACTTTTCCCCATTCAAATAAAGCGAAAATCCGTCCTTTTCTTTTTTCTTTTGAACGGCTTTTCCTTTCATTTCATGAGTTAAAATACGGGCAAAGCGATCCTTTTCGTTTAAAATATTTGTAACTTTTTTTTCTTTTAAATCAAAAAGATATATATCAATCAAGAATTGATAATCTTTATCAAGCTCATAAACAATGCCGTTTTTAAAATAAAACCCGTCTGAAAAATAAACGCCATTTCTTTCAAAATAATAATGAATCAACCGCTCATCCGGATGCAAAAAGAATTTGGGCATCAAATGCCTCATCGGAGTCAATTTTTTATGAAACTTCTTTTCAAGCGAATCAGATAGGCCCGCAATAATATTATCCGGATTCAAATGATATGTCGGCCCATATCCGGCATATCTGTTTTCAATAAAAAGCTCGTTATCTTCTTTTGAAATTTGAATAGATATAACGGATTTAGCATACTCATCATCATAATAAGGATCTTTAAAATCCTCTCTTTTTAGCTGATCCGCCCCTTTTTTAACGGCATAAATCACATGATAATATTTTAAATAATCATCAATCCGAACCGCATGCATTTCTTCATTTGGGGCAAAATATTTTTTTATGGATTTTTTTTGTTCTTGTGTTTCAACATAAAAAGCATCATATCCCGCTTCATTTAAAAGCTTAATCGGATCTTTATTTGATGTTTTTTTGCCCATCAATTGATCGGCTTTATATCTTAAAAGAGGAAAAATCGGCAACGGATTGCGACCGGCATATCTTAAAATCCATTTTAAATCAGGGATCAAAAAAATTCTTTCATCCAATTTTTGAATCGCTTTTGCAAAAGC
>JAZNVO010000087.1:0-12582 GCA_045592885.1 Alphaproteobacteria bacterium | reverse complement strand
AGCAACATCGGTCATAATACCGGATTGAGCCGCAATTTGAGCGCCTGCTCCGATTTTTAAATGTCCAGCAAATCCGACTTGACCACCGGCAACAACAAAATCTGAAAATTCGCAACTACCGGCTATACCGACTTGAGAAACAATCACACAACAGTGACCCAATTTAACATTATGAGCAACTTGAACCAAATTATCAATTCGACAACCGTCACCAATAACCGTATCTCCCATAGCCCCTCTGTCAACCGTTGTTCCGGAACCGATTTCAACATCGTTTCCAATAATGACTCTTCCTAATTGAGGCACTTTAGCCGGTCCTTTTGCCGACATAGCAAAACCAAATCCGTCTTGTCCGATATGTGCCCCCGGATAGATATAAACTTTTGAACCCGCAATACAATGAGAAACCGTTGCCGTTGCCCCAACAATACAACCATCTCCCATCTCAACGCCTCTTTCAATTACAGCGTTTGCTCTGATGTCACACCCTTTACCTAAAATAACGTTTTCACCAATATAAGCACCGGCTTCAACACGACATCCTTCTCCCAATTTGGCTGTCGGGTGGATAAAAGCTTTGTCAGAAATATAACTTTCAACAACAGTCGGATAAAAAGACGAGGCAACTAATCCATACGAACGATGCGGATCTTGACTGACCAAAGCAAGAACTCCTTCCGGGACAAATTCCAAAAATTTTTCTGGAACAATAACAGCTCCGGCTTTTGTTTTTTTTAACGGCTCTCTCATTGCCGGAATAAAAGCCCATGTAACATCATCCTGTGTTGCCGTATCAATAGAAGCAACATCTTTGAAAACTCTATCTAAAGAGGCACCTTCAGGGAGCTTAAGCTCCCCGATTTTGGCAATTTCACCAAGTGTCAACCCCTCGACTTTATCAAAAAAACGCGCATCAGTCATTGTTATTTACTTTCCGGCTTTTTTTCTTCTGTTTGAGTTGCTTGCTGTGAAGCTCCTTGATTAGCAACAACCGGAATGGTGAATTGAGCCGGATCCGGATATGTTACCTGAATATTTTTTTCATCCAACAACTTAATAAAATCATCCGTAATATCAACACTTTCAGCATAATATGTAACGTAAGGACGTGGCAAAATAATGCTCAATCCTTTTTTCTGACTGATTTCTTTTAAAGAGGCCTGTGCAATCGGAGAAACTTGCGCAACGGCCGCATTTTTTGCTCTGGCGATCAACTCAGATTCAAATCTGACTTTACGTTGAAATTCAACCAATTCTTGGTTTAATTTTTGAATTTCTTTTTCAAATCCGGCTGTTTTACCTCCGGCAGCCTCAATTTTCTTTTTAAGCTCAGCACCTTTTTTCTGTAAGGCCGTTTCTTCATCAATAAAGCGGGCTTTTAACGCACTGATATGTTTTTCTGTTTCGACTTTTACCTTTTCATAAGCATCAGCTTCAAGTTGCACACGATCCAAATCCAAAACGGCTACAGATGTATTTGCAACCGGAACGGTCCCATAAGCCATCGCAGCAGCCAATACAAATCCGGCCACACCACATCCTGCACATGTTTTTAAAATTATATTACTCATTTTTAAAATCCTTTCCCAAAGTTCAAACGGAATATTTGTGTTTTATCATAAGATTCTTTGACCACCGGTAATGAGAAGTCAAGATTAATCATTCCCATCGGTGATTGCCATAAAATACCCACACCGGTTGCAACACGCACCCCACTGCTGTAATCCATATATTTGGCATCATATCCATCCGGTTTTCCGATGATACCGGCATCAACGAATGTTTTTCCTTTAATACCGATTTCACGCGGTAAACCGAGCGGGAAGACCAATTCTGTTGAAGCAGTGACATACCAATTACCACCCAAGGCATCATCTGTTGCCCGGTCTCTGGCACCGACACCGCCATATTCAAACCCTCTTAAAGAATAATCTCCTAAGAAGAAACGGTTGTTAATGCGAACATCTTCTCCACCGGTTCCCCAGATATGGCCACCATCTCCACGCAAGGAGAGAACAACATCATCAGCCAATGAAAAATATTGAATAGCCGTTGCTGTCACTCTAAAGAATTTTGTATCTCCTCCAATGCCGGCGTAATCTGTTCCCAAATTCAAATAATACCCTTCTGTCGGATTGATTTTGCTGTCACGTTTATCGTAACTGATATCCTGACCGATTAAAGAAACAGTTGTTTGCCCTTCCTGTTCTTTAATATAGATAGACGCATCACTATCAATATCGTTCACATCATCTCTGCGCAATGTATAACGAACTGTTTGTCTTAAAGCATCTGTATAATTCCAACCAAATCTTGTGGTTGCCCCATAGGAGGTATAACTGTATGAGCTGGAATCACTGTTATCTCTTGTTGTTCTAAAGATTTCAAGTCCGGCCAAAAGCGGTAAATCAAGGAAATACGGATTGGTAAGACCGGCAACATATTGTGTCTCTTTTTGCGAAAGCATTGCATTTAAATTAACAATGTTTCCGGTTCCCAAAATATTCCTTTCAACGATTCCTGTTTCAAATAACATTCCGTCATAAGAAGACCAACCAACACCCACATTGAATGATCCGGTTGATTTTTCACGAACAGAAACATCAACATTTGTTTTTGCCTCGTCTCCATAAACCGGCGTTGTTTTGAAATCAACTTTTTCAAAGTAATCCAAATCTTCAACTCTTTGTTGAGAACGACGTAATTTAGAAGCGTTAAAGGCATCCCCTTCTTTGATTTTGAATTCTCTTCTGATAACTTTGTCTTGCGTTCTGGAATTGCCATGAATATTAATTTTATTTACAAAAACTTTTGCCCCTTCCTGAACTCTAAAAATAACCTGAACAGTTTTGTCTTTTTCATTTCTGATAAATTCCGGTGTCACTTCAACAAAAGCATACCCATCATTTGCAAATTTATCCGTCAATTGTTCAACCGTTGCATCAATTTTTTCGGCATTAAACCATTCGCCTTTTTCAAAATCAAGCAATTTAATCAGCTCTTCTTTATTCCCTTTTTGAGCATAGGCAGGCAAAGAAACTTTGATTTGCGGTTGTGCAAAACGATATCTGTCCCCTTCTGAAACGTCAATCGTCAATGTAAATCCCGTTTTATCCGGTAAAAGTTCAGCAGCTGCATTCACAACTTTAAAATCAACATACCCATGCTTTAAATAAAATCTGCGAAGCATTTCTTTATCATAGTTCAAACGATCCGGATCATAAGTATCTGTTGAAGCAAAGAAACGATACCACGCATTTTCCTTTGTCACCAAAACATCTTTAAGCGTTCCATCATCAAAGCGGGTATTACCGGTAAAACTGATTTTTTCAATCGTTGTTTTTGCCCCCTCTTCAATTTCAAAAATCACATCAACTCTATTTTGATCTTTTTTGATAATTTTCGGTATAACGGAAGCTCCAAAACGACCACTTCTTTTGTAAAGAGTCAACAATCTGTCCGCATCCGATTGAGCCGTGCTAGCTGTATAAACCGTTCTGGGTTTTAACTCAATTTCGGTCTTTAAGACATCATCGTCCATTTTTTCGTTACCCTCAAAATAAACTTCACGAACAATCGGGTTTTCTTCCACTTTAATTGTGAGAGTGGACCCATTCATGCGAACATCAACATCCGAGAATAACCGTGTATCAAACAGTGTTTTCGTAATATTATCCAGTTCATAAAGGGTCATATTTTGCCCTTTTGACAGATTGAGATTTTGCATAATTGACGCCGGTTCAAAACGGTGTGTCCCCTCAATTGAAACATTTTTCAAAATTTCAGCACCGGCCGGCGTTGAAAGAACAGAAGATACCAATAAAGAAAAACTTAGTATTTTTTTCATCCAAAGATCCTTTGCATAATACGAGGCACATCCAAGATCATTGTATATGCCAACAATAACAATAAAACACTCAATCCTGCCATTAAAAAGGCATTTTGAGCACGATCAGGCAACGGTTTTCTCCTGACCGCTTCAACGGCGTAAAACGCCAAATGTCCCCCATCTAAAACCGGAATGGGTAACAAATTCATAAATCCAACAGCGACTGAAATTTGAACAACAAACATCAATAATGAAAGCCAACCGCCTCGAACGGCATCACCCGACATTTCTGCAATTCCCAATGGTCCACGCATATCCTT
Organism: Alphaproteobacteria bacterium; assembly: GCA_045592885.1. Taxonomy (GTDB): domain Bacteria; phylum Pseudomonadota; class Alphaproteobacteria; order CAAHEQ01; family UBA3637; genus RGIG4140. Next base: position 8,433 of record JAZNVO010000087.1, on the reverse strand, counting down.
TGGACTTCTGTTTTGAAACAAAATCTGGCCTAAATAAACGGTGGTATCTGCCGTAATCGTCCACACGGTTTGAACAGATTTCAAGACCGCCGCCCCAAACGTTAACGGTTTTGCGGCTTCAAAATGTTCGGCAGAAGCCGTAAATCCGATGAGAGGGTATTCCGAACCATCAATATAACGAGGTTTTAACGAAAGTCGATGCATAATTCCATCTCTTTCAAATAAAACATCTAATGGTTTTTCAAATTCCGTTAAACGAACCAAACGTAACACATCTGAAAATTCGGCAATTTTTTGATTGTTAATTTCAACAAACCGGTCTCCCGGAAGCATCCCTGCTTCAGCAGCAGGCGAATTTTCAAGAACAGAGCCGATAACCGGTTTTAATTTTGCTTCCCCGACTGAAAAGAAAATCCCTGCCAAAAGAATAATTGCAAACAAATAATTCATTCCAGGGCCTGCAAAAATAATCAAAGCTCTTTTCCAAAGTTTTTGTGTCATAAAGGCTTTTTTCTTTTCTTCTTCCGTTAATCCGTCTGTTGAAGATTGAGCACTGGCAGCATCCGTATCTCCCAACATCTTAACATATCCGCCAAGAGGAACCAAACAAACCTTCCATTTTGTACCCTTTTTATCAACACGGGAAAAAAGTTCTTTACCAAAACCAACGGAAAAATCCGTTACATGAACACCACACCATCTGGCCATTAAAAAATGTCCGCCTTCATGGATAACAACAATCACCGACAAAACCAAAACAAATGAGGCAATATAAATCAAACTTGTCAACATTAGAAAACAACGCCTCCGTCTTTAAAGAAATAAACAATTAATGCCGTCAAAACCGAAGCAAACAACAATCCGTCCACTCGATCAAACAAACCACCATGTCCCGGAATCAAATTACTCGAATCTTTCAAATTCAATGATCGTTTTATGTATGATTCAAAGAAATCACCGGCTTGAGAGACAACCGCCAAAATACCGGCCGAACAAATCAAAACCATTTTTACCTGTTCAAAAGAAATACCGCTTGCCGGGGTTAGATAATTATATGATTTCAAATAAAGAGCAAACACATAAGCCACCCCCATGGCAAAAAGGGCACCCCCAATTAAACCCGCCCAAGTTTTTTTTGCACTAATTTTCGGAGCAATTTTCGGCCCACCAACAGTTTTACCAACAACATATCCACCGATATCCGTTGCCCAAACAACAAAGAAAAGCCACAAAACAATTTCCCGACTAACAGAATCATTTACATAATAAATATATCCCAATGAAATAAGCGGAATACAAATATATAAAAGACCTAACGAATAAAGAAGCCTTGATCCGGACTTATAAAAAACAATAGTTGTTCCAAGCAAAGCCAACCACAAAGCAAAAGCCGGATTAGCCTCCGTCATAAAAGCGCATAAACTTGTAAAAAGAACCATCCAAACAGTATTAACCGAAACTTTTTTATCAAACATCATTGTCCATTCCCAAGCCATTCCGGCTCCAAAAACAGACAACAAAATCGTGTAAAGCGGAATAGAATAATCCAGATAAAAATCCTTTCCAAACCAAATACTTCCCAAAACGACAGGCGCTAAAACAAGAGCAGAAACCAGGCGTAAAAATAAATTTGAATGCATTTTAAATTCCTTTCATTTTGCTCACTATTGCAGATTTTTAATCACGTGTCAAGCCTTTCTTCTGCATTTAGAAATTATGTCATAAAAAGAAAAAAATCATCTCTTTTTTAAAAATAAAGTTGTATTTTTTTTTATTTAGAGCTATAGAACAAAAGAGAACTATTTTGTTATTGTAAGGGATAAAGGATGAAGCGTTTTTTTCAAATTATCAACGGTCTTTTTTTATTTTTACTCGGATGTGTATTTTTTGCATCTTGTTTTTCGTATCACGTATCGGATACATCTTTCAATACGGCCAGCACGGAACCCGTTCAAAATATTTTAGGTTCTTTCGGTGCCGTTTCAGCTGATTTGATTGTGCAATATTTCGGATTAACGGGATTTTTAATACCGGTTTTTCTTATATGCATCGGACTTATGCTGATAAAAGGGGCCAAATTATTTAAAACACGTGTCTTTCTTTTTTGTGCAGGCTTATTGTTGTTTGCTTGGACATTAGGCCCTTCTTTTATTCATACAAATGGCTCTTGGATGACCTCAAAAGGAGGCGGATTTACAGGATTTTACCTTTCTGAATGGTTTGGAAAAAGTGTCTTTTTCCCTTTATATATTCAAGCTTTGTTTTACCTTTTGGCAAGCACTCTGATTTTGCTTGGTCTTAATATCCCCTTTGTTCGTTTTTCAAAACAATTTTCGAAACTGGCCCTTTGGACAGCTCAAAAAATTAATCTACCGGACTTCAGTAAATTTCATTTTTCTATACCCAGTTTTAATTTACCGAAATTTTCATTAAAAAAAGAAAATGAATCTTGTCAACTTCCTGAGGTAACCGAAAAAGAAGACCCACAAGAAGAAAACGAGGACTTTGACCAAGAAAAAAGAAGTGTTTTTTCATTTAATTTCAACAAAAAACAAACCACCCCCAAAGAAAGAATTGAACCTTCCTTTACAAATGATGAAGACTTTCATTTTGATACCACATCCTCATTTGAGCAAGAACCTATGGAAGAATCTCAACCGGTTAAAAAATCAATTTCTCTTTTCAAACGAAAAGAAGAAAAGAAAGAAGAACCGGCGCCTCAAAAAAATGAAACAGAAGTTTTGGAACTACCAGCCAGCACCTTGTTAGATCCAGTAAAATCAAGCAATACACCGGCTCTTTCAAAAGAAATGATGCTTAAAACAAGCAAAGAACTTGAAGATGTTCTTTCTCAATTCAGTATCACAGGAAAAGTCATTACAGCTCACCCCGGCCCGGTTGTCACCCTTTATGAATTTCAACCGGCTGCCGGCATCAAAAGTGCCCGCATTATTACTTTGGCAGATGATATTGCCATGAAAATGCGTGTTGTTTCCGTTCGCATTGCCGTTATTCCGGGAACAGATGCCGTTGGTATTGAAATGCCAAATTTGAAACGCGAAGTCGTTTATATTCGCGAAATGATTGAACATCCGCAGTTTAAAAATCATACCGGCGCCCTTCCCCTTATTTTAGGAAAAGACATCGGCGGGGCTCCAATTTTTGCCGATCTTGCAAAAATGCCACACTTACTTGTCGCCGGAACAACCGGTTCCGGTAAATCAGTTGCCATTAACACAATGGTATTGTCTTTAATATATAAGTTCACCCCAGCTGAATGTCGTTTAATCATGGTCGATCCGAAAATGGTGGAACTTTCCGTTTATAACAGAATTCCGCATTTATTAACCCCTGTTGTCGTTGATCCCGAAAAAGTGGTCATCGCACTTAAGTGGGCAGTCAGAGAAATGGAAGACAGATATACGTCCATGTCACATTTAGGGGTCAGAAACATCGAAGGATACAATCAAAAATTAAAACAAGCTGCTCAAGAAGGAAAAAATTTAACACGAAGAGTTCAAACGGGCTTTGATCCGGAAACGGGACGCCCTATATATGAAGAACAGGAATTTGATTTAACCCCTATTCCTTATATTGTGATTATCATTGATGAAATGGCAGATTTGATGGGAAGATGCGGAAAAGAAGTTGATCCTTTAATTCAACGATTGGCTCAAATGGCACGTGCCGTCGGCATTCACTTAATTTTAGCAACACAAAGACCAAGTGTTGATGTCATCACCGGAACAATTAAATCAAACTTCCCGTCACGCATGTCCTTTCAAGTTCGCAGCAAAACAGACTCTCGCACCATTTTGGATGAACACGGGGCTGAGCGGTTGTTGGGTAAAGGTGATATGCTCTTTATGCCTGCCGGACAAAAACCTCAACGCGTTCATGGTCCGTTTGTTTCCGATCATGACGTAGAACAAGTTGTTCATCATTGGGAATTGCAAGCTGAACCACAATATTTGAACGCCGTGACAGCTGATCCGGAAGCCGACGCCAATTTGTCCGGAGCCACTTTAGGAGCAGGAGCAACACCAAGTGGCGGTGATTTATATGACCAAGCAGTCGCCATTATTTTACGTGATCAAAAAGTATCAACCAGCTATGTGCAACGCCAATTACGTATCGGATACAATAAAGCCGCTGATTTAATTGACAGGATGGAAGCTGAGGGCGTTATTTCAAAACCGAATGTTGCCGGAAAACGCGAAATTCTTGTCCCAACGGTCAATGCTTAAAAAAGGATAAAAAAATGAAAAAGATTTTACTTGCCGGACTTATTTTTTTCTCCCTTCCCGCTTTTGCAGATGTGGATAAGAAAATAGATACACCTCAAAACAGGGCTATTTTAAAAAAAGTTGAAACGGCGTATAATAAAATTAAAACCCTTAAAGCAAACTTTGCCCAATTTAATTCAAAAACAGAAAACGATTTGCAAACAGGAAATCTTTATATGTCACGCCCTGGCAAAATGCGTCTTGTTTATGAAAAGGGCTCCCCTCTTGAATTTTATGCTGTCAACGGATATTTAATTTATCATGATAAAGACCTAAAAGAAGTCAGTTATTTTGATTTGAATCAAACACCCGTCAATTTAATTTTGAAAAAAGAGCTCAAATTTTCGGATCCGGAATTTTTGGTTACAAGTATTCAAGATGTATTAGACGAATATAAGGTAACAGCCGTTAAAAAAGGAGCAAAAGAGCTGGGTTCTCTTACTTTAACAATTGATAAAGAAGCCTTACTGCTCAAACAATGGGAAGTTGTTGATATGCAAGGCATAAAATCAACCGTGTCACTTTATGATATAAAACAAAATACACCTATTGACAAAACACTTTTTTTCTTCCAAAATCCATATAAGAAAAAATAAATAAAGGGGGTTTATTATGAAAAAAGCATTATTGTTAACCGTTGCGGGACTTTTATTCTTGCCAAACACTTCTTTTTCAGCACCTAGAGAATGCAGATATCATCCCATTCAACAAGTTGTCAGGATGGCAAGGTCAGAACAAGATATTGAAAAAGAAATCCAAAAAAAGACCAATTTCAATATTAATTTTCCTTGTGGAGGTTCAATATTACAATTGGCCGTTTTAAGAGGCAACCCTCAAGTTCTTCAAATTCTTCTTGAAAAAGGAAATTTGAATCCGAATGAAATCGTTGAAAATACAGATTTTCCGATTAAAGGAGCCCCCAGAGAACTTCCAATCAGCTTTTTTGCCGCTTATTATGCTCCCAGAGCGGATATTTTGAATCTTTTTGTCAATTATGCCGGAGATGAAATTTATAAAAAAGACGCAAACGGTCAAAATATTTTATGGTATTTAGAACAAAATCCCGTGTTAAACAACACCGCCGTTTCCGATCAAATCATTGACAATTTGGTATTAATTGATTCTGAAAAACAAAATGAACGTGATAGACGAAAAAAAGAAGAAGAGAACAAAAAGCTTGAACAGTTACAGCAACGGCAAGAGAATCAACGCCAACAACAGATAGAGCGACAACAACCATCTCAACGTCAACAACCTGTTTCTCAAAAAGCTGAACAAGCTCCTGTTAAGCAAGAACAAGTCCAAAAAAAGAAAAGAAACTTAATTGAACAGGAACCGGATCAAGCTTTTGCCCCCTCTGATGAATCGTTTGATTTACAACGTTCTGATTTTTAAAAAATGACAGATTTTGACAAAAAACTTGTTTTTTTTGTATTTTTGAAATATAATTTCAGCAATTATGGAATAAAGGTTTTTTAAATGACAACTATTAAAGCCATTGAATTACAAAGGAAGACAATTAAAAACGGGCATATTATCGTCACATATCAGGCCGGCGATTTTGTTTATTACAACGAATATGAAAATGAAACAGCTGCCAATGAAAAAAATGCTCAAAAAATTCTTTCCAAATCCTATATTCAAAAAGAATCAACGGGCGGATATACACATATTTACGTCAACCCGCAAAATCCGACACAAATTTTAAAAACCCTTGTTTATAATTCAAAGAATCAACTTCAAAGTGAGACCCATTTTGCTGAAAACAAAAATAAATCCCTTGTTCGTTTTTATTCAAACAGCCTTTTAACCCATGCATGGAGTTATAGTGAAAACGGCGAAATAAAACTCGGCACATTTTATAAGAAAAACGAAACAGGCAAATATGACATTTCTCATATTTCAAAACCGGTTTTTGACAATAAAAAAGAACTTTCCCATTTGGTAATGATGGAAACGTTTACAGATGGTCGTCCAACAGGAAAAATCATAGAACGCACATTTTATCTTTTAAATAAACCGGCTATTCGGGTTAATTATGTTGCCTCCCAAACAACCGGAGTAACAACTGAACTTATTTATTCGCAAGAGAAGGGTAAATGGGTTCAGGTAACAGATCAAGACATTCAAAAACAATTGAAAAGCATTTTCAAAAAAATGATTTCATTGGAATCTTTCCAAAACACGCCTCAATTAACTTTGGAGAAAAACTCTAATATCACCTTTGAAGAGCTTTATTATCACGATATAACATTGTTTAAAGAAACTCACAGTGATTTAAAGGTCTTTATCCCTCACACGGATGAAAAAACAGCAGGTCAAAACAAATTAAATTAAAGGATTTTTTCATGACAGACACCCCTTCAACTCTTCAAGCACAAGATAGACAAAAAAACTTTGAGGCTCTTTCAAATGAAGAGCGTCTTTTTGTGCAAAAAGTAAATAATGCAGGGTTAGCCGTTTCGTTCACGCCTCAGAATTCCGACAAAAAAATGACATTCTTGCCGTCTGACGCTCAAATAAGAAATGCCAAACTTTCAAGGACAGAAAAACAAGAGGAAGAAGGAAAAATACCTTATATCACATTGTTGGAAGAAAAAGCTGCCCACCCTGATATTGCGATTATTTCAGCTGAAGAAAGTGAACAAGTTCCTTTTATGCCGTCTTTACGAGAAATCTTTTTTTCTTCTTTACCGGAGGAAACAAAAGTTTTTGTTTTAAAATGTAACTTAAGCGGTTTAAATGTTACTGCAAAAGGGAATAACGATAAATCCTTTTTATATTTAGCCCCTCAAAACGATCAGTCACAAGACTTAATGAGACAAGAATTAGCCTTGCTTCAATCCCCGCAAGGAAATGCTCTTTCAACCAGTCAAAAAGTGTCTCAAGAACCAAGCAATGTTGCCACAACACAATCTCAATCAAGAGAGATGTAATTTTTAATTTTAAGAGTATCGGAGTAACAAAATGAAATTTACGGCACGTCCGTTGAAAACGCATCTCAAAAAAGTAAAAGGCAGAAAAGCGTCCAGCACAAAATGGTTGCAACGCCAAGTCAATGATCCTTATGTCAGCGAAGCCCACCGATTGGGTTATCGTGGTCGCGCGGCTTTTAAAATTATGCAATTAGATGATCAGTTTCATTTCTTTAAGCCAGGCAAACGCGTTGTTGATTTAGGGTGCGCTCCGGGCGGTTGGTCACAAGTTGCCGTCAAAAGAGTTCAATCAACACCTGAAAATCCCCTTGTTGTCGGCATGGATTTGTTACCGGCCTCCCCCATCGCCGGGGCCAAGCTGATTCAAATGGATTTCACAAAAGATGAAGCGCCTGATATATTGAAAGAACTTTTAGGCGGTCACCAAGCAGATATTGTAATGTCCGATATGGCAGCCAACACAACAGGCGTTCATGCCCTTGATCACTTAAGGATCATGAATTTGCTTGAAATGGCTTATGATTTTGCTATTCAAGTATTAAATCCCGGTGGGATTTTCATTGCAAAGATTTATGAAGGCGGAACTGAAAATCAATTTTTAGCAGAGATGAAACAACATTTTAAAGTTGTTAAACATGCAAAACCCGACGCCAGCAGAAAAGATTCATCTGAAGTCTATGTTATCGCAACCGGTTTTAAAGGACTTAAGAACAATCAGGATTAAGCAATGAAAGAAGAAATTATCCTTAAAGAAGCCGGCTTACTGTTAGAAAAGATCGAAAAAGAAGAAAAACCGGCCAGTGAAATCATCAATGCATTTGTACGAACTCACAAATCTTTCGGATCAAAAGACAGAAGAAAATTAACGGATATTGTTTGGCTGTATATCCGTCATAAAAAAAGGCTTGATTTTTTATATCCTGACAAAAGTATTCTTGACAAGGTTATGTTATTAAACGAAAATCCAAATCTTCCCAAAAATGAGGATATGCCGTTTCATGTTCAAATGGAAACGCCTGAATGGTTAATAGAAAAAATCAAAAATTATGAAAAAGAACTTCCTGCCCTATTGGAAAATCCCCCAATTATTTTAAGAGCTAACGGTGATGTTGATTTTGTTCAAAAAGAACTTTTAAAAGAAGGCGTGACAACAAGCAAAACATCACTTTCCCCTTTTGGACTTATTTTAAAAAACAGAGTTAATTTAAACA
>JAZNVO010000086.1:0-3555 GCA_045592885.1 Alphaproteobacteria bacterium | reverse complement strand
TTTTTGATATTTCAGGCGATTATATTTCAAGAAATAATATTTTAAATTATTATACTAGTGATTTATTTGCAAAAAAAGGCACATCGGGATACATTTTTGCGAATAATATTGATATACAAGTAACTATGAATCCACTTTATACCCATTTTGGTTCCTTATATGCAATTGCTAAAGAAAATATAACTTTGGAAGCGATTGGTGCAGGGGCAGCTATTTTTTCGGCGGGGGGTAAGACTTATTTACAAGGAAAAAATATGGTGTTAAAAGCTAAAAATAGAGTTTTACAAGTTCCTGTAGGGTATGCACTTTTAGGTGGGTATATTGATGAACAAACAGGTGAAAAGATAATTACACCTGCAGAGAATATTCTGGTTGAAAGTACATTAGCAGAAAAAAAAGAAACAGCTGTCACTGGTGATCAGGGGGCTATTCATATATGGAATGGTGGTTCCGCTGAAATTTATGCAAAGAATATAGAGTTGAATGCTTATAATAAAGATTCTCAAATTGAGGCTGTAGCAGTAACCGGAGGTAGAGAAAATGCATCAAAATTATTAGTTAATGCAACTGAAAATTTGACTGTTCATGGAGGTGTTGGTGCTGAATATGGTTCGCAAGATACAGGTCCAACAAATTTGATAACTCTTAACTCAAATTCTGGAAAAATGCTTATAACAGGGAATGTAAAATCATTTAGTCAAGAAAGTTTGGGCTTTACTGATAAAATTGAACTTCTTTCCTCTAAAGGTGGAACGATTGAAATTCAAGGAAAAATCCTGAATGAAAAAGACCCTGTGGCAACGACAAGTTTAAGTGAAGAAAAAGCCGATACCGGTGTATTTGTCACGCTTGATGAGTCAACTTTAAAATTGCATAAAGACTCTGAAATTGAAGAGATTTCTTCAAATAAAGGCGTTATTGATTTAACGAATACAACCAGTGAATCCGCCATTCAAATTGCTTCATTAGGGGGCGAAGAAACCGCCATTCAAGTGGCAAGTTCCGATACGGCCAAAACAACCATTGGCAATAATAAATCCAAAAAATTAAGCGTGAAAGCCACATCAAAAATGAATGATGAAATGAACAATCCAAACGCGCTTGCAACAAGCTTGGCAAGCCTTGTTGAGGTGGAATCCGGCAACCAAGAAGTGAAACTGGAAGCTGAGGAAGGAAAACTTGCCGGTCGATTTGAAGGGGTTGCGTTAAATGGAAATGTCACCAAATTGCGCGCCAGTCAAAACACCGTGACCGAATCGGTTAAAGATGTGATGGGGCTTCAAGTTTTAAGTTTCCGCAATCAAATCAATGATGTTCAAAAGCGCATGGGCGATTTAAGGCTTGATGAGAACTTGCGCGGCACTTGGGTCCGGACTTTTGGCGGCGATGTTAAGTTCGGCGATATGGGCCTTAAAAATAAATATAACACCATTCAAGCTGGCGCTGATTTCAAGAAAGGTAACGCTTATTTTGGAATTATGGCAAGTTTAACCGAGGGCGATTCAAAAATGAACCGCGGTGACGCAGAAGATAAAACATACGGTATGGGCGTTTATGCGGGATACATGACCGACAACGGTTGGTATGTGGACGCCACAGCTAAACAAATGCGCCTTCAAAACAAATTTAAAGCAAGGTATAACACAGGAGAGCTTTCAAGAGGAAGCTATAAAACATGGGGGACAAGCGTTTCTTTGGAAGCCGGCAAACGAGTCAAACTTCCTTGCGGATTCTTTGTTGAACCGCAAGCAGAAATCATGTATGGCCGTGTTCAAAGCATTGATTACACCACCTCAGCCGGCGTGAAAGTTGATCAAGAAGCCTTTGAATCTTTAATTGGAAGAGCGGGCTTAAGTGTTGGCAAAACATTTAAAGACAAGGGGTCCGTTTATGCGAATGTATCTCTCCTCAACGATTTTGCGGGCAAAGTTAAAACCAACTTTTCATATTGGAATCAAGAAACAAAAACCCGTGACGACATAGGTGGCGCATGGACAGAGTTTGCCGTTGGAGGCACTTATAAACTAAACAAAAACACCGCCATTTATGGCGAGTTTGCCACCAGTAAAGGAACGGACCTCACCAACCCCGTTCAATGGAGTTTAAGTTTAAGGTTTAGTTTTTAAGGCATAAAAAAAGCGAGTCATTTGGCTCGCTTTTTTTATTACTCCTGTTTAAGGTTTTTTAAATAAATTACAATGGCAATGACCTTGTTCTTCAATTTCTCTTTCATGTTCCCCACAAGGGCAAAATCCACGAGAAACATCACACGGGCAACAGCCTTTACAAGCATTCAAACAACGATTGATAATGCGATCGGCAAACGGCGTTAATTCATATCCCTTTGCTTTTGCATATAATTCAGCTGCATGTTTGAAATGCGCATTATTGTTCAAAATTTCTTCTTCTGTCATTTTATACTCCTTTAATTACAAAACAAAAAAATTAATTAAAAGCAATGAAATTGCGGCATAAAATCCCGCAAAAACATCATCACTCATAACTCCAAATGCCCCGATAATCTTTTTATCAAAAAAAGAACAAGGCCAAATTTTCACAATATCAAAAAGCCGGAACAACGCAAATCCCAAAAACAGGTTCATCCATGAAAAAGGGGCAAACGCTGCAACAAAAAGAAAAGTCATCACCTGTCCTGCCGTTTCATCAATCACAACAAATCCCGGATCTTTGTTTTCGCTTGACTTCAAAACATTATAAGTTGCCCAAAGTCCAACCAAATAAACAAAAACCGTTCCCACCCATAAAGCCGACCAGCCCAGTGGATATAATAACAAAACTAATGGCAAAGAACAAAAAGAACCAACAGTTCCCGGCGCAATCTTACTTTTTCCGGAATAAAAGAATGTAGCAATCAACCAAGCTAATTTATTATTTTTCTCTCTCATAGAATGACCTTTTTTATCTTATCCTTTGGCAACCGCAGTTACAACCCGTGGATTATCTTCATCCGAATCTTCGTCTATCAATCGTTGTTCAGGTAACGTTTCTGTTGAAAATGTGTCTTCTTGAACAACAGGGATAACGGATTCATCAATTTCAACAAATCCGGGTTCAAATTCATCAGCTTTTGCCGGTTCAACTGACTCATCAGACACCGGTGCTTGAGGTTGTTGATTTGTTGTGATGTCAGGGAATTGTGTTTCATCAACAAGTGATTCATTTCCTTTTGCATCTTTTTCCTCCCCTTTATTTATTGTTTCAACATCTTGTGGCGCGTTCACTTCCTTTTTCGGTTGCATTTCTTTCTTTAATGGAACTTTTTCTAACTTAACCAATGAAGGATCCGCCTCCCCTTCTTTTAAATCAAAATAAGAAGCAATAAAAGAAGCATAATCCACAATTTCAGATTTTGGTTCCGCAGCTCCAAAACAAATTAAATGAATGTCATATTTCTTAAAATATTCAATTGTTTGTGTCGCATTTAAAAGACGACCATCTGTCAAACAAATAACTTTAACCACCTCAGATCCGGGTTCAGCTCTTTCCAAAGCTTCAGAGGCTTTCACCAAATCAAGAGCCATTTTTTCCATCACC
>JAZNVO010000085.1:0-5385 GCA_045592885.1 Alphaproteobacteria bacterium | reverse complement strand
TATTGAAGTGGAAGCAGTTGTATCTTTAGGGCGTGGAGGTTCAATTCCGGCCGGATATATCGCTTATCAGCTGAAAAAGAAAATGGAATATATCAATTATTCAAGAAAAAACGGTTATATGGGATCAACAATTGACGGTTTTTTGAAAGGTACAAAATTTTTGCTTGTTGATGATGCCACCGAAACTGGAAACAGTTTTGAAACCGTTAGAGATATTTTTAAAGATTATGAATTTGTAACGTGTGTTTTATTTCAATCTTCAAAAGCAAATTATAAGCCGGATGTGATTGGTGTGAAATATCCGCCATTGACACCACAGTTGCCTTGGGAAAATAAATGCTAGATTTTTTTTCTTTTGCCTGTTAAAATAAAAAAAACGAAGTTTTTTAGGTGAAAGATGAAAGTTTGTTTGTTTGATTGTGGCGGGGTTCTTTATCCTTATTCTTTATCCTTTTTTAAAGAATGGTTGACTGTGCATAAGCAAAAAGAACCAAAGTCTTTAAAATGGAAAGAATTGATGATGGGAGAAATTTCTTTTTCTTCTTTTTCCAAGGATGTTTGTGAGCAAATAGGGGTCACATATACCTTGACGACACAAGAGAAAATAAAAACGGCACTGATAAGCGGAAAGAAAGATTTTTATCTGGAAACGATGGTTTTGATGTCTTTTCTTAAAGAAAAAAATATTCAGATGGGACTTCTTTCAAATGCCATCCCGCTGTTTGAGGGAACACTTCAAAATTTGCCGTTATCAGAGGAATTGATGTTCCCGTCTTATCAAATGGGGCTTTTAAAACCGGATAAAAAAATTTTTGATGCTGTTTTAAAAAAAATAAATGTAAATCCCTGTGATGTTTTATTCATTGATGATAAAAAAGAAAATGTTGAAGCTGCCGTTTCTTGCGGGATGAAGGGGATTGTTTTTCAAAGAGAAACGGTGTTGAGTCAAGTTAAAAAAATTTTGGGAGGACAAGATGTTAGATCTTTTAGGAATCGGCGATGCTATAGTCGATAAAATCATTTCTTTTGATGAAGAAGATCCGGTGATGCAAAAAATATTGCCGGTTAAGGGACTTTTTTTTGTTGCAACTCCCGAGGAGCATTCTTATTTGAGAGAAAAAACTTCGATAGCAGATTATGCTGGCGGTTCGGCGGCAAACACAATCAGAAATATGGCTCTTTTGGGAGCTCCTGTCGGTTTTGTTGGAAAAGTAGGGTGTGATAAAGAGGGAGAATTTTTTAAAAAAAGTTTGTCAGATTATGGTGTTTGCTCTTATTTAATTCAAGTTGATGAAGATAAAACCGGATGCAGTGTTGTGATGGTGCATTCGGATAAAGACAGAACGCAATGTGCTCGCCCTTGTGCGGCTAATTTGTTGCAATCAGCGGAAGTGACGGATGAAATGTTTCAAAATGCCAAATCAATTTTGACGGAAGGGTATATGATTAACAGGCGACCGGAATTGGTTGAAGAAATTATTTTAAGAGCAAAGTTTTTCGGATTGAAAGTGTATTTAACACTTTCTGACGTTCATTGTGTTCAAAATAAAAAAGATTTGATTTTGAAATTAATGCCAAAAATTGATGTTTTGTTCGGCAATGAATATGAATTTGAAGCATTGAGAGTTTCTCAAAAAGAATTGAAAGATACGCTTTGTGTGAAAACGTGCGGAGCAAAAGGTGTTGAAATATTTGATAAAAATGAAAGATTCTTTTTTGAGACAGATTCCCTTAATGATATCAAAAACACCAACGGCGCCGGTGATGGGTTTGCATCCGGATTTTTGTTGGCTTATCATCAAAATGAAAGTTTTGAAGCTTGTGCCAAGAAGGGACATTTTGTTGCACAAGAGGTTTTGAAAACCACTTTAAGTTATTTGCCGAAAGATTTTGTTAAAAAGAGCTAAAATCAAGCTTTTTTTTGCTTAAAATGATAAAAAAAGCTTTTCTTTTCTTTAAAAAAAAGTTAAAGTAATTACGATTGTTTTTATATAAAAACACTTGAATAAAGAGTAACGAAAAGTAAAGAAAGGAATTTAAAATGGCAGGTAGCATTAATAAAGTTACATTAGTTGGCAATCTTGGTCGTGATCCGGAAATCAGACACACGACAGCGGGTCAAAAAATTGCTCACTTATCTGTAGCAACAAGTGAAACATGGAAAGATAAATCCGGTGAAAGACAAGAAAGAACCGAATGGCACCGTGTTGTCATTTTTAATGCAAATTTAGCCGATTTTGCAGAACGCTTTTTGAAAAAAGGGTCAAAAGTTTATGTTGAAGGCGCTCTTCAAACACGCCGGTATACAGATCAAAGCGGTCAGGAAAGATTCACAACAGAAGTTGTTTTAGGTGCTTTCCGTGGTGAATTGGTTATGTTGGATGCCAGAGGGGAAGGTGTGGGTGCCGGTTCTTCTTCCGTTTCATCTGAAGCGAACAATTCTTCATCAGGTTGGGATGCAACGGGTCTTGGATCTTCAAATGATTCTTTTGATGATGAAATTCCGTTTTAAGCAACAGACAGTTTAACAAAAAAGAGAGAAAATATAGATGACTGAAACATCAGTAAGTTCGTTGGCACTTGATACGGTGACAGCTCCGATTGAAGAGGAAATGCGCAAATCATATTTGGATTATGCAATGAGTGTTATCGTTTCACGTGCTCTTCCGGATGTTCGAGACGGGTTGAAACCTGTTCACCGGCGTATTTTGTTTTCAATGCATGAAAACGGATATGATTATAACAAACCGTTTAGAAAATCTGCCCGTATCGTTGGGGATGTCATGGGTAAATATCACCCGCATGGTGACAGTTCCATTTATGAAGCAATGGTTCGTATGGCTCAAACATTTTCAATGCGTGTTCCTTTGGTTGGATCACAAGGAAACTTTGGGTCAATGGATGGTGATAAAGCAGCTGCTATGCGTTATACGGAAGCAAGACTTGCTCAAACAGCCCATTGTTTGTTGGAAGATATTGATAAAGACACGGTTGATTTTAGGCCGAACTATGACGAAACTTGTCAAGAACCGGAAGTGTTACCGGCCAGATTCCCAAATCTTTTGGTTAACGGATCGGGTGGTATTGCCGTTGGTATGGCAACAAACATTCCGCCTCATAACCCGGGCGAAGTGATTTCGGCTGCCATTGCTATGATTGACAATCCGGAAATTACCATTGATGAATTGATGGATTATGTGCCGGCGCCTGATTTTCCGACGGGTGGTTTAATTTTGGGAAGAGGCGGTGCCAGATCGGCCTATACAACAGGTCGCGGTTCTGTAATTATGCGCGGAAGAACAAGCATTGAAGAAATCAAAAAAGACCGTATGGCTATCATTGTGACAGAGGTGCCGTATCAAGTGAACAAAGCGGAAATGATTATCCGTATTGCTCAATTGGTAAAAGATAAAATTATTGAAGGTATTTCTGATTTGCGTGATGAATCGGATCGCCAAGGCGTTCGTGTTGTGATTGAACTTAAAAAAGATGCTCATCCGGATGTCGTGTTGAATCAATTGTTCAAATATACATCACTTCAAACAAGTTTCAGCATGAATATGTTGGCACTTAACAACGGCAGACCGGAATTGATGAATTTGAAACAAATTTTGGATGCGTTTATCAAGTTCCGTGAAGAAGTTGTTCGTCGTCGCACGGTTTATGAACTGAACAAAGCGCGTGACAGAGCTCACGTGTTGGTTGGGTTGGCTATTGCCGTTGCCAATTTGGATAATGTCATTGAAATGATTAAGAGCGCACCGGATCCGCAAGTTGCCAAACAACGTTTGATGGCGACAAAGTGGGATGCTGCTGATGTGGCAACGTTGATTGATTTGATTGACGAACCGGACAGAAAAGTTGTTGATGGTTATTATATGCTTTCTGAAGCACAAGCCAAAGCGATTTTGGATTTGAAACTCAACCGCTTAACCGGTTTGGAACGTGACAAAATTCATGGAGAAGTCGGTGAATTGGCTGCGTTAATTAAAGGATATTTGGCAACGCTTGCTTCTCGTGAAAAGATTTATGCCATTATCAGAGAAGAGTTGGAAATTGTGAAAGCTCAAGTATCTTCCGAACGGTTGACAACGATTGATAATGCCGAATTTGAACAAGATATGGAAGATTTGATTCCTCGTGAAACAATGGTTGTCACTGTTTCAAACAACGGGTATATCAAACGTGTTCCGCTTTCAACATATCGGGCTCAAAATCGTGGCGGAAAAGGAAGATCCGGTATGTCAACAAGAGAAGAAGACCAAGTCTCTCAACTTTTTGTTGCTTGCACACATAGTCCGCTCCTTTTCTTCTCAAGCAGAGGTATTGTTTATAAAATTAAAACATACCGTTTGCCGGAAGGATCGCCACAATCATTGGGTAAGGCCTTGATTAATCTCTTACCACTTCAACAAGGGGAAACGATTTCAACGATTTTGACGTTGCCGGAATCTCAAGAAGAATGCGGTGATCAAACAGTAATGTTTGCAACGGCTTCCGGTGGTGTTCGTCGCAACAGATTGACAGACTTCTATAATGTTCAGTCAAATGGTAAAATCGCCATGAAATTGGATGAAGGAGATAAGTTAATCGGTGTTCAAATTTGTAATGACACGGATGACGTTTTATTAGCTGCAGCCGGTGGTAAATGTGTTCGTTTCCCTGTGACGGATGTGCGTGTGTTTGAATCAAGAGCTTCAACAGGGGTTCGTGGTATGAAATTACCGGACGGTGAAAGTGTGATTTCAATGTCAATTGTGAAACACGCAAAAGCAGACATTGAAAAACGTGATGCCTATTTGAAAGAAGCTGCTGCCAGACGTCGTGCTTTGGGTGAAATGGAAGAAGGGGAAGTGATTGAAACAGAAACAACCACGAATACCACATTGACACCTGAAGAATTTGAAAAGATGGCTGCTGAAGAAGAATTTATCTTAACAATCACGGATAAAGGCTTTGGAAAACGCACCAGTGCTTATGAATATCGGATTACTGCTCGTGGCACTTCCGGTGTCACCAACATTAAGATGGATGAACGCAGAAAAGCCGATGTTGTTGCCACGATGCCGGTGCCGGATGATGCGCACTTGATGATGGTGACAGATGGCGGAAAACTCATCCGTATGCGAATCAGTGATATTAAAATTGCCGGTCGTAGCACAATGGGTGTGATCTTGTTCCGTTTGGATAAAGATGAAAAAGTTGTGTCCGCAACCTGTATTACAGATGTTGAAGAAGAAGTTGAAGAAACGGCGGAAAACCAAGAAACCGCTTCTTTGAATGAAACTTCTGAAACAGATACGGTAAAAGAAGTTTCAACTGAAGAAGAAGGGGCTTCTCTTCAAGAAGAGGAAACAGAAGAGTAATTCTTTGTTAAATAAAAAA
>JAZNVO010000084.1:0-1736 GCA_045592885.1 Alphaproteobacteria bacterium | reverse complement strand
ATAAATCAAATGTGCTTTATGATTCCGAAAGTGATTCAATCATTTTCCCGAATGTAACCAAACCAACATATACCGAATGGCAAGTTAGAGGTGGAAAGTTTGGGAACTTGGCAGATGTAACTTTTGAAAGTGACCTAAAACTCGTTTTTAAGGATAATTTCATTCATGTTGGCGATAGTAAAGATTCAAGACATACTGTTTTGGGGAACACCATTTATAATACAGGAACTTTAACTTTCAATGCTGAAGTTGATTTTTTGAACAATCATGGAGAAAGTGCCGTTGGAGGAGGAGCTAGGCCAAGAGGAGCAGTTTATAATGAAGGGACATTGATATTCAATCAGCATGTTAATTTTAAAGAGAATACAGGGGATATTGTTGCAAATTATCAACAAGCAGTTGAATCTGTAGGCCTTTATAATAAAGGTGGAACAGTTATTTTTGAAAGTGCTGATTTTATTGGAAATCAAGCTGGATCTGAAAACAATTATTGGACTGCTCATGCAAGTGCAGTTAAAAATATATCTGGAGGAAAAATAACTTTTAAAGGAGAAACACTTTTTGAGGATAACAAATCGTTTGGTAAAGGTGGGTTACAAGGAGCTGTTATTCTTAATCAAAATATAGATTCGATTATCACATTTTTGGATAAAACAACGTTTAAAAACAATGAGGGTTATGCTATGAATAACGCCCAAGCTTATGGAGGGTCTATTACAAACGATAGTGGAAAAATAGAGTTCGCAGATGTTGATTTTATCGGAAATAAGGCAATAGGGTCATCAGATGGAATTGGTGGCGCTATGAATAATAGGGAAACTGTTATATTCAATGGATTCACATTGTTTCAAGAAAATGAAACCGAAGGAAAAACTGGTTATTCACAAGCAGGGGGGATAAATAACTCCGGGACTGTTATATTTAATAATGCTGTTGTTTTTATCAAAAACAAAGCAAAGGCTCTAAAAGGAGTTGGAGTTGGAGGAGCTCTTTATAATACTGGAAGTGGAGAAATTACTTTTAAAGAAAAGGCTGTATTCCTTGATAATATTGCAGAAGGAGCAACAGCAGCTAGAGGTGGAGCCATTGAATTGAAAAGCGGATCATTAACCTTTAAAAATGGTTTTCATTTTGAGGGGAATAAAACTATTTTAAATCAAACACTTGATGATGGGACACAAGTAAAAATCGAAAAACATGAAGACATTTATATAAGAAATATGCCGGATTTTAATATAGAAGGAACTGATCCAAACGCTGAAGAATACATTGGTGGTGGTATTAATGGTGATGAAGGTAAAGGGATCATCAATAAATCAAGTGTTGCCACATTGGTGTTTGGCGAAGAATCGGATAGCACAGGGTTCACAGGTGTTTTCAATCAAACGGCTGGGAAGACGGTTGCAAGGTCAGAAACCTTCTTGGGTGGAACAAATAATATCTTGGGAGGTGAACTTGAAACTCATGGGAATGAGATTAATTATACAGCCATTGTCGGTCAAAATAAAGATGAAACAACAGGCGAAGTTTTATCTTCCGGAACTTTGACTCATTTTGCAATGGGCGAAACGCCTGTTGAGATTAAAGGTTTATCTTTTAAAGAAGAAGGCACCAACCTTTCAATGAGCTTTAAAAACGGCAAGTATCAATTAAATAGTGATGTTGAAAATAGTTTTGGGAATAAACTTATGTTTGAAAATTCGGTGCTTGCCATAAAAGACGGGACAAATATTTCC
>JAZNVO010000083.1:0-3148 GCA_045592885.1 Alphaproteobacteria bacterium | reverse complement strand
CCTTGGCTCACAGAACGACATGGCTACGATCCGACTTTCTTCTGCTCCTTTTGTCTCAATTTGGTGAACGAGTTTTAAAGTGCCTTGAGGGGTTAGCGGTTGCTTTAAGAAATTAAGGATATCAATATTTAAATCACTTTGATGTGAATAAAGCAAAGCTTCACGGATACTTTGAACATACGTATCAATCGTTTTATTATTGATTTTTTGAATTTTATCTCTGACTTGGAATGAAACTTCTTTTTGTGTCTCGCATCTTGCCATAATTTGACACAAAATGTCATCGGCGATATTCGTTGGAAAATCTTTTAAATATTGATCCGGATTAAGGCTATTTAAAAAGGATTCTTGCGATATGGCATCTTTTTCAAGGCCAAGTCGATCGGCATGTAAAGAGGCAATGGTTTGAATCAAAAAACTTTTAAAATAAGGATTTTGAGAGGGCGTGTTTTTTAAAGTTTTGTAACAAGCCTCATAAATTTCCTGTTTTTGTTTTGGTGTGGCAACTTTGAGTTGTTTTGAAATCTTTTTTGTGATTTTTTCTTCCAACAGTTCGTTTAAATGATAGTGATCATCTGATAAAGGGTAATAATGCAAACAATGTTTAGCCGGATACAATCCAAAGATGTGTTGATTAATATTTGTTGCATAATTTGAGCTTGGGGAGGGGAGGGTCCAAAATAATTTCTTGCAGGTATTGTCCAGATATTCTATAAATGATTTGTGAGAGTTATATTTTTGATATTCCTGACACATAAAAAGAATATCTTCTTGTGGTGAAACAGTTGATTTATCAGCCAAAAGATATTTAAAATTGTGCTCGGCAATTTTAGCCATTGTTTGATTTACTTCATAAGATTCTTTCTCATAATGATCGGAAAGACAATACCCCATTTTTGATAAATCAATATATTGATTTTGATAGTCTTTTAAATCAAGCGTTTCCAAAAAAATGCGGTTGATATAATTTTTAATATAAAAAAGAGTTTTGCAAAAAAGAAAGGTATCATATCTGTAATCTTCACTTTTATGATCCGGAAAATAACAACAAGTTTTATCAATTTCTTGATTCAATCGATCCAGTTCTTCAAAAGTTTTTGGTTCTTTAATGTTCAATATTTCAAAGAAATCAAAATTGAAAAGACCGGGTTCCCCCAGGGATAAATCAAATTTTTCGCTTTTTAAAAGCGGGGTCATCGTTAAGAGCGAAAGTTTATCTTGCAGGGGTAAATTCTTTCCTTCAGGTGTTTTAAAAAACTCAATATAAGGGCTGTTTTCAGAAAAAAGAATATTTGGCATAAGGGTTACATCTTTTCTTGCCTTTAAAAATTTATTTCTTGCTTTTAAAACTTGTTCTCTTTCAAAAAAATCAACAATAAGAGCAGGTAATTCCGTGTGATAAAATTCTTCCAGATAAGAGGGTGTTTTATCCGGATTTTGGTTATCTAAAAACGAAAGTTGTTTTAAAAAAAGGTCCGCTTGATTATGGGATCTTGCCATATATAGACACTTTTGGACCTCATACGTGAAAAGAGGCGTTAATATATCTTTATTTTCCCAAACGATTTCAGAGAGTGTTTTGTTTTTAAAATCAAAAGGATAAGTCAATGAAATCGGTTGATTGGGCTCTTCTTGCAAAGGTAAATGAGCCGACAAATATTTTTTTTCAAACTTAATGAGCTGTTCCAAATTTGTTACCGGTGGAAAAAAACGGTCTTTAATGATTAAATCAGTGATTTGTTTTTTATCTTTTTGAACAAAGGTGCTTTCAATATTTCGGATAGCCTTGTCAAAATGAAACAGTTCCAGCATTTGAGACAGCACTTCTTTGTTTTCTTGCGGATTTTGGGGATCGTCTATATAATCTAAAATATGTTTCCAGGAAAGGTCAAATTTTTCTTCATTCGCAATGGTTTCAATGGCTTGGGTGTATTCGTCGTGATAACCGCTGAACCAAGGAAGGATACGGTGATTTTTTCTGTTATCATATACTTTTGTTCTGTCATATAAATCTGTGATATCATCCAATACAATCGAACCGATTGAGTTAGCGTTTTGTGTATATTTGTTGTGGTAATTTAAAATTTCTTTTGCGTATTGTAAAATTGTTTCTACCGGCAAATCTTTTAAATGAAGCTGCAACTCTTCTCTTCTTTTTCTTTCAGCTTGAACAATTTGTGTTTTGCCAAAAAGTTCAAATAACATAGATTTATATGTCTTATCATCGTGAAAGTATGAAGAAGGAGTGAGGGGCAGGATTTCCCGGGTGATTTCTTCTTGTGTGTTTTTGTTAAATGATTTAAACAATCTTTGATAAAGAAAAAATTCTTGTTGAAACAAATCCGGCCTTTGGGCAAAAATATATTTACTGATATGAATAAATGCTTCTTTTTTTTCTTGTGATGAGGCTTGATTATATTGAATTGATTGAAGAATATCTTGCAAAACCGTGTTCATTTTTAAAGATTTAATGTATCTTAAATCTTTTGTTTCAAATTTCTTTTTGCTTTTTTTTGAAAGGGTGTGCCCTTTGACCTCCAACCCTCCGATAACGGTGGATAATACGTCGGCTCTTAATCCGGGTGAGGGGTGGCTGGAATTGATGCGTTGAAAAACGTTTAAATTTTTCTGTTGTGCCCAATAATTTTTAAACGGAACCGGTGTGTATCCGGCCCGATTGGCAATGAGAACACCCAATATGTCACAGGCATGTTCATCCGTTTGGGTTGTTTTTTCTGTTGTGTGTTCATCAACGATTTTATGGGCGAGCTCATGACCCAAAACGCTGGCTAACAAATCAATGGGTTGGCGTTTGCCTTTGGCATCAAAAAAAACACCCTTTGAAACAACAATCATAGGGGGAGTTGCTCTTGTTATGATACAGGCATTTAAAGGAATTTGAGTTGAAAGATAGATTTTGGATTGCAATAAATCTCCGAAAACGGATTCTTTTAAAAGAGCTCTGTTTTCTTCATTTTTTGTAAAATCAGTCAAAACATCAAGAACATATTTTGAAACCGTTTCATCTTCTTCCAGCACAAGCATTTCTTCTTTAAGGGATTGAGGGAGTCTTCGGTTTTCAATGTCCAGCTCGTCAAATATTTTAAGAAGGTTATAATCCGACACGTTGCCGTTTTCTTCACGGTAT
>JAZNVO010000082.1:0-3941 GCA_045592885.1 Alphaproteobacteria bacterium | reverse complement strand
GTAGCGACATGGAGAGAGCGCAAGACCCCCGAGGAGAGGGGGTCAAGGTTCGGCGGCTTTAGACGCGACACCGTAGGTGGTCCGTAGGACGAGGGATAATATCCCGAGCAATCCGTAGTCGCCTACCATAATAGAAAGACACCTTTTAGGTGTCTTTTTTTTATGCGTAGCGACATGGAGAGAGCGCAAGACCCCCGAGGAGAGGGGGTCAAGGTTCGGCGGCACCATTAGGTGACGCGATGTTGAACGTTAGTGAACAGTCGCACGGATTGACTTTGTCAACCAAGCGATAAATCGTGCGATAGCCGATTTACAATAAGTAGTCGCTTGACCATAAAAAAATAATCTTTTAAAATAAAATATCCTCCAAAAATTGGAGGATAAAAAAACTATTCTATTTCTCGTCCTTCTTGCCAACGCCGTTTAATCACTTCACCGGCCCTTTGACTGAATTCGCGATATTTAGGACCCATCAAATGCCACCTTGTCAAATGGGTCACATGAATTTGGCCCATATTCCCATCAAAAGACATCACTCCATGCTGAACGCCCTCTTCAGTTGCAAACGGAATTTCATCAATGATATTTTGATAGTCTTGCGGATTATACGGTTTATGACGAACACACTGTTTTAAAACAGCCACAGGCTCTTTTAAACCTTCCGGAATATAAGAAAATTCTTCTTGACGGTTCAAAACTATTTTAACATCAATTTTTCTTTTCAATGCTTCTGTTAATGCGATTAAAGAAGTTTTTGAAAATAAGGGACCATGTATCCCCGGCATTTCAATATAAATATGATTTTGAGTCGCCTTTACCATTTCATCAAAGGCTGTTTCGGCAAATCCCTTATCAAAACTGCCATTCTTTATGCTTTCGCCTGAAAAAAGTTCTTTTCTAAAAAAATTTCTATATTCTTCTATATCTAATTCCCTTTTTGTTTTTTCTTGTCCTTGCATATTTCACCCCCAAACAAGTTTACACTTCTCTGCCGGCATTCCACCGTTTTTTAATAATTGATTTTAATTGACCAATGTTTGCATGATGCGATATAAGCATTTTTTTATCTTCAAGTATCGGTATCTGACACATACAATCATCAAATACTAAAACACCATATTTCAAATTTTCAGAATGGCAAAACGGTATTTGCCTATCCACCAAGAAATAGTCTTCTTCTTTATACGCGTTAAAACGAATCCTTGGACGTAACTGATCAACTTGCTCTTTAAAAGAATCCGGCAAACATAAAAAATCTTTTTGTTGATTTAATACTATTTTAACATCAACATTTCTATGCATTGCTGCAATAAAAGCATCCAATGACAAAGAGCCATATAATTTTTTGGAAAATCTCGGTAAATCAACATAAATTGTTTTTTGACTGCGTATAGCCATTTCAAGAACAGATCTTTCAAACGCCCAAGGGGAAATACATGCCGTTTGTTCACTTTTGCCGGTAAAAAAATATTTTTCCATAGAAGAGGCAAAACTATCCGAAGCCTCGGCATTCAGCTTTCTAATAAAATCACGATTATTTTTTGCCTTGATGTCTTCAGATAAATAATAAAAAAACATTTTATTTTCCATATTCAACTAATTTAATTTTTTATAAAATATAACACTTTTAACCAAAAAACACAAGAAAAAAGCCAAAAACCCAGTGTTTTTACAAAAGAATGCTCAATTTTTATAACATAAATAAGAATATCCATTTATACCAACAAGGAGCTGTCCTTAAAGGACATTATGTTGCTATCGTTCCATCCGAACATGCTTCTCGCCTGTTCTCATCTATTGCCCTTGACCATAAAAAAAAGACGGGACAAGTCCGTCTTTTTTAGGCCCTGGCGACATGATTATTCGGAGCATGAGCTCCTCACCCTAAAGGGCTGTCTCGCCAAAGCTCGACATTGCCTTCGCTTCTCTTCGGCTCGAACATGCTTTCTCGCCTGTTCTCATCTATCGCCCTTGACCATAAAAAAAAGACGGAACAAATCCGTCTTTTTTTTATGGTCGGGGCGACATGATTCGAACATGCGACACCTTGGTCCCAAACCAAGTACTCTACCAGGCTGAGCTACGCCCCGATCGATAAAGCATTTTGCTTATACACCATAAAAACAAAAAATGCAAGCAAAAAAATAAAAAATTGTCAGACAATCTATAAGCCGGGTTTTGTAATCGATAATCATTCGTCTGGGATAAGCATTACTGCTTACCTCTAGCGACCTACCTCTTGAGAGCAGATCAGAAACGCCTCTTTTTAACAAAGATTTCTCTTTGGCTCTCTTCACTTGGTCTTGCTTCCGATAGGGCTTGCCGTGCCACCTCAATTACTTGATGTGCGGTGGGCCCTTACCCCGCCGTTTCACCCTTACCGACAAAATATCGGCGGTTTTTTTTCTATGGCGCTATCCCGTGGGTCACCCCAGCCGGACGTTATCCGGTATCGTGTTTCCGTGAAGCCCGGACTTTCCTCCAAAAGTTACCTTTCAGCGATTATCCGATCATCTGACAAAAGAACTATACTCTTTTTTTTCATATTTGTCAAGAAAACAACTTCTTTTCAAAAAGGTCTATTGTATCTTTGACTAAAAATTGATATAATGGAAAAAAATCAAGGAGTTTATTATGAAAAACATTATTATCCCCTCTCATCCCCTACTCTCTCACAACCTTGCTATTTTAAGAGATAAAACCTCAACCAGAGATGCTTTTTTAAATGCTTTTCAAAAAACCGCCTCTTTATTGATTCAAGAAGGATATAAATTCCTTCCCACAAAAGAGCAAGAAATTGAAACTCCTTTAACAAAAACAACCGTTCAAAAAATTGATGAAGAATATACTTACATTATCGCCCCCATTTTAAGAGCCGGTCTGGCATTCACTGAACCCGCTGTTTCTTTTTTACCGCAAGCGCATGTATTACATATTGGCATGTATAGAGACGAAAAAACAAAAGAACCTGTTTGGTATTATGACAAAACCCCCAATCAATTCCCCCAAAAAACAAAAGTTTTTATTTTGGACCCTATGCTTGCAACCGGTGGCTCCGCTTTAGGAACAATCAATCTTTTTATCAACAAAAAAATCAAAGAAGAAGATATCGTTTTCATCTCTCTTTTAAGCGCGCCCGAAGGGATTAAAAACGTTCAAGAAAAATTTCCAAACATTAAAATTATCACAGCTAACGTTGATAAGTGTTTGAATGACAAAGCATATATCGTTCCGGGTCTCGGGGATGCAGGCGACAGATTCTTTAATTCCCTTATCCCTTGAATTTTACCGGTTTTAAGGCCGGTATTATAATACCATAAGAAAAAAATGTTAAAAAACAATGAAAAAGCTCTTGACATTGATGTTTTTTTATTGTATAAAGAGGCGTCAAAAAAAGAAATTAACAAGGATTAAATAAAAAATGACAATGAAAACAACAAAAACAATTAATCCGGCGAACAGCGATATTAAATGGTATGTTATTGATGCCGCTGATTTGGTTTTGGGTCGTTTGGCCAGCCAAATTGCAACAATCTTGCGCGGCAAAAACAAACCTTGCTTTTCACCGAACCAAGATTGCGGAGACTACGTTATCGTTGTGAACGCAGAAAAAGTTAAATTAACAGGTCGCAAATTAGAACAAAAAATGTATTATCACCACACAGGTTATGTCGGTGGTATCAAAGGCGTTTCTGTTGCAAAACAATTAGAAGATCATCCGGAACGCGTTTTAGAAAAAGCCGTTGAACGCATGATTTCAAGAAATGCTTTGGGTCGCAAACAAATGAAAAAATTGCGCATTTTTGTCGGTCCTGAACACACACATCAAGCACAAAATCCAATTGTTTTGGATATTGCTTCTAAAAATCCAAAAAATAAAAGAGGTGCATAATGGTTAGCAAAAAAACAGTAACTTTAGATGAATTAAAACAAGAAAGAGC
>JAZNVO010000081.1:0-4983 GCA_045592885.1 Alphaproteobacteria bacterium | reverse complement strand
CGGTTTCAATTTCTTTGGGTGTTTTTTCAAGTTTGCTCATTTATATTATTGCTATTCCTTTGGGAATTAAAAGAGCGGTTAAAAAAAATCAGCCTTTTGATTGGGTGTCAGGTTTTTTCTTGACAATCGGATATTCCATTCCTTCTTTTCTATTGGCTATTTTTTTGATTGTTATCTTTGCGGGAGGAGAATATCTCGATTGGTTTTATTTAAAAGGATTGGTAAGTGATAATTTCAAAGAACTTTCTTTTTTTGAAAAAATTCTTGATTATTTAAGACATCTCACTCTTCCGGTTATTTCATTGACAGTTGGTGGATTGGCAAGTCTTTGTTTTTTAACAAGAAATGCTTTTTTAGATGAGCTGGGAAAGGCATATGTTACAACGGCTCGTGCCAAAGGATTAAGTGAAACAGCTGTTTTGTATAAGCATGTTTTTAGAAATGCAATGTTGATTGTTATTGCCGGATTTCCTTCTTTATTGGTGGGAATGTTATTTACGGGATCTGTTTTAATTGAAGTTATTTTTTCTCTTGACGGGTTGGGGTTATTGGGGTTTGAAGCTGTTCAAAATCGGGATTATCCGGTTATTTTCGGAAGTCTTTATTTGTTTGCTTTACTCGGTTTAGTTTTAAATTTGATCAGCGATTTTGTTTATACGTTAATTGATCCGAGAATTCATTTTGAAAAAAGGATGATGTGATGAATTCATTAAAGAAAAAACGTCGAACAGCTTTCAGAAAAAACAAAAAAGCATTAATTTCGCTTTATTTATTTATACTGATATTTTTTGTGTCATTATGTGCTCCCTTTATTGCGAATGATAAGCCTATTTTGATATGGAATAATCAACAACTTTATTTTCCTCAGTTTGAGTTTGTTTCTGATCAAATGCTTGGAGGTGAGTTACCGACAAAAGCGGATTTTTCCGATCCTTTTACTCAAACATATTTACATGAAAACGGTTTTTTTATTTTAAATACACCGATAAACTATTCCTATGATACGGTAGATTATTTATCGTTGACCCCATTCCCTTCAAAGCCGGACAAAAATCATTTTCTTGGAACGGATGATCAAGGTCGTGATGTTTTTGCAAGACTTTTATATGCTTTAAGAATCAGTATCTTGTTTGGTTTATCGTTGACTTTTCTTTCAGCTGTTTTTGGGGTTTTTGTCGGAGCCGTTCAAGGGTATTTTGGGGGTAAAATTGATTTGTTTATCGGAAGATTTTTGGAAATTTGGTCTTCATTGCCACAATTATTTATTTTAATTATTGTGTCTAGTTTAATAGCTCCGTCTTTTTGGAGTTTGTTGTTTATCTTGTTACTGTTTAGTTGGACCCAGTTAACGGGTGTTGTTCGAGCTGAGTTTTTAAAAACAAGAGGGTTGGATTATGTAAAAGCTGCCAAAACATTGGGGGTAAGTGATTTTATGATTATGTGGCGTCATATTTTGCCAAATGCATTGGTTGCCACTATTACCTATATTCCGTTTATGCTGTCTGCGGCAATTGTTTCTTTATCTGCTTTGGATTTTTTGGGATTTGGATTGCCGGTCGGAACACCCGGGTTGGGAGAGTTGATTCGTCAAGGAAAAGAAAATTTATCAGCTCCTTGGTTGGGATTAACAGCCTTTTTTGTTATGACAATTTTATTGGCGCTTCTTATTTTTATTGGGGAAGGGGTCAGAGATGCATTTGATCCTCACCAGGAGAATAAAAATGCATAATTTATTGGAAATTAAAAATTTATCTGTTTCATTTGAAAATTTTGATGCCGTCAAAGATGTGTATTTAGCCATTAAACCGGGTGAGTTTGTTGCCTTACTCGGTAATAGCGGATCCGGTAAATCAACGGTTGCCCAAAGTATTTTGAAATTACATAGAAATGCAATATATAGTGGTGATATTTACTTAAAAAAAACGAATTTAATGACTTTTTCTGAAAAGGAAATGGAACAGGTTCGGGGCCGAAAAATAAGTATGATTTTTCAAGAGCCGATGACCGGTTTGAATCCATTGCATTTAGCCGGATCCCAAATAGAAGAAGTTTTAAAATTGCATCATCTTCCTGCCGGTAAAGAAGAGGTTTATAAATTGTTGCGGTTGGTTGAATTAAATGAGTGTGAACGCATTTATCATTCATATCCGCATATGTTGTCCGGTGGACAACGACAAAGGGTTATGATTGCAATGGCATTAGCTGCCAAACCTTATTTGTTAATTGCAGATGAGCCGACAACTGCTTTAGATGTTACGGTTCAGGCAGAAATTTTGTCATTGCTTAAAAAATTGCAAAAAAAATTAAAGTTAGCAATTTTATTCATTACGCATGATCAAACCATTGCAAGAAAAATGGCTGATAGAGTTTATGTCATGAGAGCCGGATCGATTGTTTCAACCAAAATGCCCACGGTGGGTCGATACCGTAAAAGAGTGTTTGTTGAGGGAGAGGGCGCAGATTTATTAAGTGTGCAAGACATGAATGTTTCGTATGGGGATTTTAAAGCAGTTCAAAATATTTCTTTTTCGCTTAAACAAGGTCAAACTCTTGGAATTGTCGGGGAAAGCGGTAGTGGAAAATCTTCATTAATTCATGCAATTATGAGAATTGTTCCGGCTCAAGGGAAAGTTTTAATTGATAATCAGGATTTTTTGAATCTTAAGGGTAAAGAACTATTTAAAATGCGTTCAAAAATGCAAATTGTGATGCAAGATGCTGCCGGATCTTTAAATCCACGATTAACAATTTTTGATATTGTTCAAGAAGGGCTTAAAATTCATTATCCGAAATTGAAAAAGAAAGAAAGGATTCTTTTGGTTGAAAAGGTGTTAACGGATGTTGGATTGAACCCTGAATTAATGATGGATAGATATCCACATGAAATTTCCGGAGGGCAAAGAACAAGAGTTGCTTTAGCACGGGTTTTGATTTTAAAACCGAAAATTTTAATTTTAGATGAGGTCATGGCTTCTCTTGATAAAAATATGCAGGGGAAATTAAAAACGCTTTTAAATAAATTGCAAGAAGAATATGGATTTGTGTATTTATTTGTAACGCACGATATGCGTCTTGTAGAGGCAATGAGTGATTATGTTTTGGTTATGAAAAACGGTCAATGCCAAGAATATGGCGTTTTAAAAGATGTTTTTCTTAATCCGCAGTCTGATTATACGAAACAACTGATTTCAGCAAGTTTTTAAAAATAAGAAAGGGATTTTCTTTTTGAAAATCCCTTTCATAGCATTATTTTTGTTCTTTTTCAAATATAAGAGTATCATTTTCCTTTTGAAATATTTCAATTGAGGGCCATTTATCCCATTTGATACTTACGTTCTTATTGGTCTCATTTAAAATTTTACCAGTTTCTTCCGGATCAGAAAGTTTGAAGAATGTTTTGTTTTTTAATACAATGATTTTATCTTCCCACTGTGGATGTTGAACCGTGTATGACTTGCTGTTTATGAATGTTGATAAAAGAAGCTCATTTGAAAAAGTATATTCTCCTTTTTGATTTTTAACGAAGGATTCCATTTTTTTGTAATTATCCCATTTAAGGGTCATATATTGATCCGTTTTTTCAATGATTTTTGCCTTTTCTTTAGGCTGATCTTTTCGATGAATAGTTTGTTTTTCTTCATCAATAATAACAAATGCCGTCCAATCCGGATGTGATAAATAAAGGGCATTTTCACCTTCAAGAGGACACATTTGATTAAAACGGTTTTCAATAACAGATTGTTTTAATATATTTTTTTCTTTGTTTGCTTTTAACATTTCTTTAAGGATGATGCATCTGTTTATATCACCGTTGAAGGCCCCCAGTATTTCATATGGAGCATTGAAGAATGGGGCTAATTTATCTTTTTGAAGACGTTTAAAAGATTCAGCTTGGGTATAATGGTAATTTTCGGGGCGGTTTACTTTTTTGACCTGTGCAAACAAAAGAACTGGCTCATCTAATGATGAAATTTTTCCTCCATTTTCCAAAACTTTTTTATATAAACCAGAATCTTCTGCATATAAATAATTTTCATCATAGCGAATATTATGTTTATTTAAAAAGTCTTTGCGAATGATAATAGTCGGGTGAGCAAGACCGCTGCTGAAATACGTATTAAGCTCCACAATTTCCGGATCAGCTATTTGGGGTGTTCCTGTTGGTTTTTTCCCTTTGCCGGAAGCGAGTTTTCCACCCATAACAGAAATATGCGGATAGGTTTGCATGGCCAAAAATTGTCTTTCCAAGCGAAATGGTAAAGAACGGTCATCATCATCCATCCGGATAATATATTTTCCTTTTGCTACATCAAGACCTTTATTTAATCCGGCAACAAGCCCCATATTTTTTTTATTTTCGATAACGACAATTCTTTCATCTTTTTGAGCATAATAATCCAAAACTTCTTTTGTTTTATCCGTTGACCCGTCATTGATAATAATTAATTCAAAATCATCCATTGTTTGGTTTAAAATAGAATCAATAGCTCCGCTAATAGCATAATCTCTATTATAAGTTGACATAATAACCGATATTTTTGGGCCAGTTATCATATTTTTGATAGAGGTATATGTTTTTTCACCATAAGTTGAGGCTAAATATCCGGCTGTGAAAAAAACAGCCCCTGTTAACAAAGTTGATAATATTTTATATCCTTTTTTTTGTTTTTTTATTTTATTCATATCTATGTCCTTATTTAAAGAAAAAACATAAATTTTTTTAACGTAGACTTAGGATTCCTGACAAGTAAAATTATTCACTAAAGACATTTTTGTTGAAATCTAAGCCACGCTCTTCAAAATTTTTATATTGATTATAACTGGGCGCCCCAGGGGAAAGAATAACAATACCTCCTGTTGGCGTTTTTTCTTTAGCTATCTGAACGCCTTTTTTAATGCTATTTGTTTTTATAGCGTTGAGTCCTTCTTTTTGTGCCAAGGAAAAAGCCTTAAACCCAGTATCCGGCAAACAAATAAGCAAAA
>JAZNVO010000080.1:0-2412 GCA_045592885.1 Alphaproteobacteria bacterium | reverse complement strand
TAATGTTTCACGTGAAACATTTTCCTTTTTTTATAAAAAAATGCTTGCAAAAATGATATAAAAAAGTTAATGTTTTGTTAAGATTTTTAATGTTTTTTTGGGGGATGTTTCACGTGAAACAATTAACAAACCAAATTTTACCGGCAAAAGAAATGTTAGAGCGTTATATGGCTCTGGTTTTGAAGTGGCAAAAAGCGGTTAATCTTGTTTCAAATAAAGAAATTGATTCTCTTTGGGAAAGACATATTTTGGATTCTGCTCAAATTTATTTCTTAATACCTGAAAGTAAAAGAGTTTTGATTGATTTGGGATCTGGTGGCGGATTTCCGGCAATTGTGATTTCAATTTTAAACAAAGCTTTGAAAGGTCCCTTGGAAAAAATTGTTTTAATTGAAAGTGATAATAAAAAATCTGTTTTTTTGCAAGAAGTTTCAAGACTTTTGGATTTAAATATAACTGTTTTAAATAAAAGAATAGAGCTGGTGGATGAGGTAAAAGCTGATGTGATTACCTCTCGTGCTCTTGGATCGGTTGATTTGTTGTTATCGTTGGCAAGGTCTTTTTATACGAAAGAAACACTTTTTTTGCTTTTAAAAGGGCAAAATATTGATGCAGAAATTTCAAATGTATCATATACTTGTAAATATGAAAAATTGGCCAGTAAAACAAATGAGTCCGGTTGTATCCTAAAAATAACGGAGGTAGTATATTAATGAAAAAAGCACGTGTTTTTTCAGTATCTAATCAAAAAGGGGGAGTGGGTAAAACGACAACGACTATCAATTTGGCAACGGCTTTGGCTGCTGTCCAAAAGAAGGTTTTGGTTATCGATTTGGATCCACAGGGAAATGCGACTGTTAGTGTTGGCACAAAAAGAAGATTGGGAACAAAAAACTCTTATACCGTTTTGGTTGGTGGTGAAAATTTGGAAGATTGTATTTGTAAAACTGAAATTCCTGATTTATATGTTTTACCAGCCAGTAAAGAGCTTTTGGGGGTTGATATTGAGCTTGCGACGGAGGATAAGCCTCAATTTTTCTTAAAAAAAGCTCTCGAAAGAGCGGATGATTTTGATTATATTTTTATAGATTGTCCTCCAGCGGTTGGATTGTTAACAATGAATGCTTTAACTGCTTCTGATTGTGTTATTATCCCGGTTCAATGTGAATATTTGGCGCTTGAAGGGGTAGCAGATTTAATGAAAACAATTGGTAGAATTCAAAAAACATTTAATCCAAATTTAACGGTTCATGGTGTTGTTTTAACAATGTTTGATGGGCGTTCCAACTTGTCAAAATCAATTGTGAGTGATGTGAAAAAATACTTTGGAGATCAAGTTTATGATACTTTAATTCCAAGAAATGTTCGTATTCCGGAAGCTCCTTCACATGGTTTACCTGTTATGATTTATGATTATAAAAGTACGGGGGCTCAAAGTTATGTTCGTTTAGCTGCTGAAGTATTAAAAAGAGAAAGGGAATTTTTAACAGATGGAAAAGAATACGCGTTTAGGTAGGGGATTAAGCGCCCTAATGGGTGAGGATGATGAAGTTTATGATACCGCTCCAGCGGTCAATTCTGTGTCTCCAGAGGGTATTTCTTTTGTGGATATAGATGAGCTTGTTCCAAGTCCATATCAACCGCGTCGTGTTTTTGCAACAGACGCTTTGGCTGATTTGGTTCTTTCTATTAAAGAAAAAGGTGTTCTTCAACCATTGCTTGTTAGAAAAAATCCAAAAAAATCAACAGGGTATGAGATTGTTGCGGGGGAAAGACGTTTTCGCGCTTCTAAAATGGCTGGTTTGAAAACTGTTCCGGTTATTATTAAAAAATTTTCAAACAAAGATGCGTTAGAAGTAGCTTTAATTGAAAACTTACAACGAGAAGATTTGAATCCATTGGAAGAGGCGGAATCTTATAAAAGACTGCTTCAAGAGTTTAAGTATACACAAGAAGAACTCTCCAAAGTAATAGGAAAAAGCCGCAGTCATTTATCTAATATGATGCGTCTTTTAGAGTTACCGGATGAAATTAAGCAGATGGTTGAAAAAAAAGAACTAACTGTTGGACATGCCAGAGCGTTATTATCTGCTCAAGATCCGATTGGATTAGCAACTGAGGTTGTGAAAAAAGGGTATAGTGTCAGGAAAACAGAAAAATTAGCTTCCAAAAAAGGTGGAATAACAAAGTCTCGTTCTGTTATTGAAAAACCGGATGATATTATTGTTTTGGAAAATGAATTGAGTAATGTGTTGGCTGCCAAATTAACCATTAAATGGAATGGTCATTCAGGTGATATTCAAATTAAATGCGATAATTTAGACAAATTGGATGCAATTTTACAGCGATTAAGCATAGGTGGGGCTTTGGAATAACAAAAAAAGAGCGATTATAATCGCTCTTTTTTTGTTA
>JAZNVO010000079.1:0-1749 GCA_045592885.1 Alphaproteobacteria bacterium | reverse complement strand
AGAAGGGATTTTTATGAAATATTCAATAATTTTATTTATAGTTTTGTTTGTAGTTATTTGGGTTATGCACAAACCGTTTGATGTTCATAATACAAAGTTAAACAAATTCCACGAATGGCTTGAAATTGCTTTTTGTTAAAGGTATAATTATTCTAAATCAGTTGTTAATGTTGATTAAATGAAGGGGTAATTTATGATTAAATTTATTAAATATTATGCTTTAGAAATTTATACAGTCCTTTCCATGTTTATCTTGATGAGTGCAGGGATTATCGGCGATTTATCGATGATTCAAAAATTCACGCTTGTTTATATTTTCTTATTCATTTTGCATGAATGGGAAGAAATGAAATACCCCGGCGGATTTGCTGATTTAATTGCAAAAATGATTGGTGTTCATATAAACGAGGAAATGAAAAGAGCCACAAGAATTCCAACAGGCATTTTGCTTTTAAGTTTTACTGTTGTGCCGTTTGTTTTTTCAAAATATCCGTTTGCAATTTTGCCACTTGCCTTTTTAGGATTATTTGAAGGGCTTGTTCATCTTTTGGCGATAAGGCTTTTTAAAACTAAAAAATTTTATTCCCCCGGTTTTGTAACGGCTCAAATGCAATTTGTTGTGTCAGTTATATTGTTCATCTATCTGATTCAAAACAGAATTTTGTCAGGTCCGGAGTATTTGCTCGGGGGCTTGATTATGCTTGTTTGTTTTATAATTATGCAAAAAAGCATAACAATGATGATTGGATATAAATATAGCAATCTGTTTAAAAATATCAAAAAACAATGGCAAAAGTAGCTGTGGGTATTTGGTAATAAAAAAGGGCTTCTAACGAATGAGGCTCTTTTTTTTATCTTATTTTTATTGTGAGGAAATTTTGACAAATCAAAGAGTTAAATCCTGTATGGCGGATTGTTTTTAACAAATCTTTCGGCCATGATCATAACTTTTAAATAATAGCCGGATATGTGAACCCTGTCATGATATGAACAAAAATCTTGTTGAGTTATTTCTCTTGTTTCTTTTTTATAAGAATTTTCATCCCAAACAATTCCGGTTATTTTAACCGAAGGTAATTCGTTTGAAAATAATTTAATCCCTTGAGCGATGTCCAATTTAAAAAGACCGGCAACTTCACCTTTTTGTAATTGAAAGTCATTTAAGGAATTTTCTGTTTTTGCCATGTATATATGACAAAACTCTCTGTTAATATAACTCCCTTGAATGATCACATTTCTGTTAATTCCCAAAGAGGTGATGTCAGACAGGTTGAGATTTTTTCCAAGTTCTTCTTCGGCTTCTCGAAAACCGTCTATCGGTTTTTCTCCGGCTGATAAATGCCCGCTTGCTGAAGCATCAAAGGTGTTTGGCCCAATCCGATTCTTCTTTCCCCGCAGTTGTAAAAATAAACAGTTTTCTTTTGGATTAATGAGCCAACAAGCAAACGTTTGATGCCATAAACCTTGTTTATGAACAGTGTCAATACTTGCCACCTTTGGCTCAATGACCCTAAATTCTTCATCAAAAATATCAATTTGTTCCATGATACCTCCTTTTGATAAAGATATGGTATCATACTTTGATTTCAAAATCAAATGAATAACATTTATACAGAATAATTATGATGTATGCTTAATTATTTGGTGGGATAAACAGCTTGTTGAAACATTGCTCCTCCTAAAGCTCCGATAAAGCTTATTCCACCAATAGAAAAAACCGCCATAAATGCGACTTTTTTTTAATGGTCT
>JAZNVO010000078.1:0-4085 GCA_045592885.1 Alphaproteobacteria bacterium | reverse complement strand
TTAAAGTTAACCAAATCGGTTCTTTGACAGAAACACTTGAATCTGTTGATATGGCTCATAGAGCAGGGTATACAGCTGTTTTATCACACCGTTCCGGTGAAACGGAAGATGCAACAATTGCTGACATTGCCGTTGCAACAGGTTGTGGTCAAATCAAAACAGGTTCATTGTCCCGTTCAGACCGTTTGGCAAAATATAATCAACTTATTCGTATTGAACAAGAATTGGGTGATACAGCCGTTTATGCCGGTCGCTCCATTTTTGCCACAAAACAAAAATAAGCTGTTTTAACGAAAAACGCCCGATCTGTGTTTGGGTCGGGTGTTTTTTTGTCTTTTACTCTTTATAAATGGCGTTTTAATAAAAGGAATTATATTCTTTCGGTGGATCAACCTCTAATGCTTTTGTGGCTGTATCATAGCTGAATCCGGCTCTGGCAAGGGCGGCTAAATCCTTTTGATAAAAAAGGGATGAATCTTTTGATCTAAATTGTCCTTTTTTGTGTTTTTTTAACCATTTAACAGCTCTTGTTAAATCAGAACTTGAAGTTTCTTCGTCAAAAGAGGAAAGGGCAGATGAGAGGGAATTTTCATTAAATCCGTCTTGTTTTAATTTTTTCAAAATGAAAGATTTTGATTTGCCGGCGCTTGAAAGTCGTCTGATTTGATTTTGCATAACGCGTTCATCATTGATGTAGCCTAGTTCGGTCATTTTTTGAATGACTTCGTTGATGAGAGTGGAAATATTATCCGGAATGATATTGCCTTTCAATTTTTCTTTTTGAACCCGTCGTTCCAACATTTTCTTTGTTTTAAGGCTGGAAGATTCAAATCGCTCAAGATAAAAAAGCGTGATGTTATAAAGTCTTACTTTTGTGATTTCTTTTGTCATACGTTTCTCCTTTAAAAAGAAGTGTAAAATACTTTTTAAACATTGACAATAAAAAACCTTTTCATCATAATATAAAAAACAAATTAAGGAGTATCAAATGGATTCAATTACATCATTTATTTTGGAAGAAGCCCGTTTTAAAGGGGTTTATATCGGAGCAGATAAAGTGATTCAGGATATTTTGGCTTGTCACTCTTATCCGCTGATTGTTCAAAAAGTTTTGGGGCAGGGTGTTGTTCTTGCCCTGGCTTTGGCTCAAAGTATCAAATATAAAGGTGTTTTTTCATTTCAGGTTCGTTCATCCGGTCCGATTCAATCTTTATTTATCAATGTGACACATGATAAACAGGTGAGGGCTTATGCGGTGTATGAAGAAGAAAAATTACCTGCTGAAGAGGAATTGACAAATACTTCTTTGTTCGGAAATGGGGAACTTTTGTTTTCTGTGACTCAAATCGGACAAGAGCCATATCAAGGAATTATTGCTTTAACCGGTACAACATTGACAGATACGGTTTTGGATTATTTCAGATTGTCTGAACAAATCAAAACAGATTTGGTTCTTCGGCAAAAAGATGGTCAAACAAGATGTTTGATGTTGCAACAAATGCCATTGAAATCGGAAGATGATGCTCAAGAAGTTGCTTCACTTTATGAAACGGCAGATGTTTTGATGAACAGTGTTCAAGATGCTGAATTGTTTACAGATAAGCTAGCTCCTGAACAATTGCTTTATCGGTTATTTCATGCAAATGATTTGATTGTTTATGAACCGACAGTGCCTGTTTTTTCATGTTCTTGTCATAAAGATCAGATGAAACGCTTTTTATCAAGATTATCTGAAACGGAAAGAGAAGGGCTTTATCAAGAAGGTGAAATTGTGGCTGAATGTCAATTTTGTCAAACTCAATATGTTTTTAAAAAAGAGGATTTTAGCTAAATGAGATATATTTCTTTTCTTCTTTTGTTTTTGTGTTCAGCCTGTGTTGCGCCTTCGTTTCATACAATTAAGGTGAACACTTTTGAAGAAGAAAAGAAAATTGCCGTAAAAGTTTCTGTTCTTGACATTATTTCAAAAGTTGAAAGATTTGAAAGACTTCCTCATATTGAAAATGAAATATCAATATCACCGGAAACGGTTTTAAAAAAGTGGATTCGAAATAGGTTTTACCCTATTAGTTTGAATTCAAAGACGGAAATGAAAGTGATTATTGAGAAGGCATATTTAACAAAAACGGATGAGGTTTCGGATAAATGGTATATTTTTGATAATGAAAAATATACATTAACGTATGAATTGAAATTTGTTTTTGAAAAAGAAGGACGTGTTCTTTATACGCACAATATTGGTGGATATGAAACTTCTTCTTTGCCTAAACGTAGCTCTTTGACAACAAAAGAAGAGGTGTTTGAAAGAATGCTGAATATGATGGTTTATAAAATTGATGAAAAAGTGAGAGTTCAATTACCTCAAAAATTTATTGTAAGTGATTGATTTATATGAAAATGAGATTTTTTTTAGAGGAAGAAGAACACAAAGGTGTTTTATTGATTCTTTCTTTTATTTTAGGGGTTATTATTTATTTTTCCTTGCCCTTTGAACCTTCTTTTTTTCAAAGCGCTTTATTTCTTTTTCTTTCATTTTTAATAACTTTTTTCTTTTTCTTTAAGCATCGCTTTAAGTTTTTTTCGTTGTTTTTGTTTTTTCTTTTTTTAGGGATTTTTATTTCAACGTTTCATGCGTTGTTCGTTGATACAAAATTCATAACTGACACGCTCGATCGTGCAAAAGTTGAGGGGGTTGTCACTTTTGTCGAAGAACGGCCGACATCCTATCGATTAACGCTTGAAAATGTGTTGATTAAAGCAGAGGATAAAGAAACCCATTTGAATAAAGTTAGGATGTGGGTGTCAAAAAAATCAATTAAAGATAAAGAATTAGATGAAACAGATTTGGTTTGCGAAAATATGGACTATTTAAA
The DNA here is from genome assembly GCA_045592885.1 of Alphaproteobacteria bacterium. Lineage (GTDB taxonomy): Bacteria > Pseudomonadota > Alphaproteobacteria > CAAHEQ01 > UBA3637 > RGIG4140. Next base: position 1,212 of record JAZNVO010000078.1, on the reverse strand, counting down.
TCAAATTGCAAATAGCAGAGGTCCGCAAAAACCAAGTAAAAAAATATCAACCGATACCTGTATTTTTTTTAAACCGGATCCTTCAATGGTTAAAAAAGGAGATTATATTCAAGGAACGGCTTTTTCAATCAGGCCACCTTCTGCGCCAATCATGCGGGGCGGTTATTATGAAGCAAGAACGCTCTTTTTTGAAAAAATAGAAGCTGTTGGTAGTTTATCGAATTTGATGATTATTCAAAAGGGAAATGTTTCTGAAAATAAAATAGATGAAATACGAAATGAAATTAAAGAAAAAATTTCTTTTTTGTCTCCTGAAACCAAAGGAGTTGTGCAAGCTCTTCTTTTAGGAGATTCAAATTTGATTACAACGCCTGTTGAATACTTATATCGCGTGTTGGGGTTGACACATATTCTCTCTGTTTCCGGATTTCATGTTGGTTTAATTGCTTTTTTGATTTATTATATTGTCCGTTTTTTGATAACGTTGATAACTTTAAAAATGACGGTGTCTCCATTTGTTATAAGAGCAATTAGCGCCTCTTGTGCTTTGTTTGTTTCTTTTTTCTATGTTGTTTTAACCGGAGCCGATCCGCCGGCTGTCCGAGCCTTTATTATGACTGGATTTGTTTTTGTTTCATTTTTTCTTAATCGTCAGGTTCTTTCTGTCAGAACAATCTTTATTGCTGCTTTTTTGATTTTGTGTTATAAACCGGTTCTTGTTTTAAATGTTGGATTTCAGCTTTCTTTCATGGCTGTTTTAACCCTTTGTGTGCTTGTGAAAAATCTTCAACAAAAAATAACTCATTTCTTTGTTGGCAGGAAAATTTTGTTGTTTGTATGCGGACTTTTATTGTTAAATGTTTTGGTGACAGTGATTTCTTTGCCGTTTATCGGATATCATTTTCATAAATTGCCACTTTATGGAATTGTCGGAAACTTGTTGTTGAGTTTTATGTTTTCTCTTTTTGTTATGCCGTTATTGTTAATGAGCGTTTTGTTTATGCCTTTTAATGCGGAAGGATTTTTTCTTTCTCTTGTGGAAAAAATTTTGTTGATTGTTCATTTTATAGGGTCACAGATTGCCTCATTTTCTTTTGTGATGATACCTGTGGAGTCATTTTCTGCTTGGGGATTGGTCTTTTTTTCATTCGGTATGGTTATTTTTGTTTGTATGCAGAAAAAAACAAAATTTATCGGTCTTCTTTTTGTTTT
>JAZNVO010000077.1:0-2187 GCA_045592885.1 Alphaproteobacteria bacterium | reverse complement strand
TACAACCCCTTTAAAAGCAATTTTAAATGATCCGCAAACAAACCTCTTTTTAGAAGAAATTCTCACGCAATCGGACAATATCGTTATTTCCCAAATTGCCAATCAAGAAGATGAACAAAAACAGTTATTTTATTCACTTCTTCATAAAGCTGCTATTTCTTTAAAAGAAGCAAATGTTTTAAACACCCTCTCCCCCGAAAAATTTCATTTATTACTTGAAAAAGCTCTTTTCGTTCAACAGATTTTATTTGTTTTCATTTTCAGTTTATTGTTTATCGGCTTATTTTATATTGCCTATTTTTTTCTTTGCCTGATTGGATCTTCTTTTTATCAACCAACCTCAAACAAGTTTTGGGCAAACATCCTTTGCCTCCCATTTTGTTTGTGTTTATACATCTATATCACAGGAATTTATTTCAACACCCTCCTATCCCCCCTTTTACTTTTAATGTTGAGCGTTTTGATTAGTTTATTTTTGGCTGTCTATCTTAAGAAACACCCTTAAAAATAAGGTTTAAATTCCTGAATAACTGAAAAATACACACTTCTTTTAAACGGAACAACAATTGAAATCAATTTTTCCGGTTCACACCAAAAATAAGAAGCAAATTCAATCTCTTCGGGATTCACCTCTAAATTAAAATCACTGTCGTTTCCTTTAAATCGGAACAAGAACCATTTTTGTTTTTGCCCGTGAAACAGACCTTCCGGATATCGTATCGGAGCAAAAAAATCATATTGATACCAATTTTCGCTTTCTTTTATCAGTTCAACCTTATCTTTAGTTAATCCTGTTTCTTCAAATAATTCTCGAAAAGCCGCCGTTTCAGGCAATTCATTTTTATCAATTCCACCTTGTGGCATTTGATGTTTAAACCCGAACTTTTCGGCATTAACTCGTTCACCAACCCAAACAAGACCCTTGTCATTCACAATCATCAAACCGACATTTTTACGATATTTTTTTTCCATTCAAGCTCCTTTTTACTATGAAAAAGAGTGGCTTTATGCCACTCTTTTTATTTTTCTTGATACACTGCAATTGCTCTTAAAATATCTATAGCCCGATCTAACTGATAATCATTCTTTTTATCCTCTTCTTCATCAACGGGCTTTTCTTTTTTATTTGCTGTTTCTTCTTTTTTCTTCAAATGTTTTTTCTCTTCAGCCGCCAACGCTCCATGCAAATCACGTTCCCCAAAACCTTCCAAAACGGGTTCTTCATCCAATTTTGCTCTGGGAATCACAATATCCGGCTCAATACCTTTTGCCTGAATAGACCGACCAGATGGCGTATAATAACGAGCGATGGTCATTTTCACACCACCAAATCCTCGGATTGGTCTAATTGTTTGAACAGATCCTTTCCCAAAAGATCTTAATCCCACAATAACGGCCCGTTTATGATCTTGAAGAGCCCCCGCAACAATTTCAGAAGCCGAAGCAGACCCTTCATTAATCATCACAACCAACGGCTTACCATCTGTCATATCCGGTGTTTTTGAAGAAGCTCTAATTGTTTCTTCCGGTAAACGAGAGCGTGTTGACACAATTTCTCCTTGAGCCAAAAACGTATCTACAACCCCAATTGCCGCATCCAATAATCCACCCGGATTATTTCTGACATCAATAACAAATCCTTTTAATTTGTCTTTTCCGATTTCTTCTGTCAAATTTTTAACAGCTTCATGTGTATTTTCAACCGTTTTTTCACTAAAGGATGAAATTCTGATATACCCCACGTCACCTTTTGCTTCATATTTCACCGGTTTTTGTTCAATAATGGCGCGCGTTAATATCAAATCAAATGGTTCTTGATTTTCACGAGAAAGTTTAAGTTTTACATCCGTCCCAGGTGTTCCTCGCATTTTTTTGACCGCTTCTTGCAGTGTCAAACCCGAAACAGATTCACCATCAATATGCGTGATATAGTCACCGGCTTGAATACCCGCTTTAAAGGCTGGTGTATCATCAATCGGAGAAACAACTCGCACCAATCCGTTTTTAGAGGAAACTTCCATCCCTAAACCACCGAATTCCCCTTTGGTCTGGGCTTCCAAATCATCAAAATCATCTTGATTCATAAAAGATGAATGGGGATCTAAATCAGAAAGCATACCGTTAATGGCACTTTCAATCAACTTTTTATCTTCCGGCTCATCAATATATTCTTTTTTGATTTCTTTA
>JAZNVO010000076.1:0-1752 GCA_045592885.1 Alphaproteobacteria bacterium | reverse complement strand
TGCAAAAAACTTGATTAAACAACCTCTCATCTTATCAAGAAGTCCTGAAAATATTTTATCAGATATTGAACTAGGCGCAAAAATTTTTGAAACAACACCTCAAAATATGATTAAAATAGGACTGAAACAACCATCCTTATTTTCTGTTTCAAAAGAAAGATTTAACTCTTTTTGCATCTTTTTAACCCGCCACTTTGATATTGATAAAAAAACGGCATTCAAAATTTTAAAAGCTTCTCCAACCATCATCAAAAGAGATTTAACAAGCCTTATCTTGTTGCAAAAAAAAATTAGGGATGAATTTTATCTACCCCCTGAAATGGTGAACAAAGCCTTTATAAAACATCCGAATTTATTCAATTCAACATTTGACACATTAAAACAAAAAATCAAAATGTTAGCCAAAGGGTTTAAAACATCAGATCAAACCATTTGCCAAGCTTTTTTAAAAGCACCGGGGTTGCTTGAAATCACCCCACAAAATGCCTTTTCTCACGTTCAAGAAACGTCCAAACTTTTTGGTGTTTCAAAAGAAGAAATCATTACCTCTTTTTTAAAGGCTCCCAATATGTTTTTGTGCGACCCCTTCATATTGAAACAAAAACTTGATTTTTATCATCAAATGTATTTGGAAGACGTATTTTCACTTAAAAACGAGACAAACAAAGATTTGAAAAAATTAACCCTATACCTTTTAAAAGCCCCAAATGAAACTTTGGCAAATTCTTTTGAAAGCTTAAAATTAAGACGACTTTATGGCCTCTATCTAAAAGAAAAAACAGGAACAACCCAAATGTCGCCCGTTTGGAAAAGAATCAACAAAATCACACAAGAACTTGAATCGGTTCCAGAAAGTTTTTTCAAATCTTCTCCAAAATTAAAACAACTTTTGTTATTATCTCAAAAAGAAAAATAATATCCCCTTGCACTTTTTCTTTATTTTGGCTATAATAAAAGGGTCAGTTATCTGACTATGATGCTAAACGATGAGCAGAATAGATGTATAGTGGACTCGGGGGCAGTACCCGACACCTCCACCATTTATGGGGGTGAAACAGGATCGACACGCATAATAAAGGCTTATTCTTGTATCCGGCATGGTTCCGCCGTTATCGGGCTGAAAAAAATAAATGCAAATGATAATTTTGCTCCAGTTGCAATGGCTGCTTAATTTTAAGTATCTTTTGTAACGATCAATTCCTAAACAATATGAGCGTTTAGGTGGGGCTTCGTGGATAGCCTAGCAACAGAATATCCACGACTTTTTTATAAATTAAGAGGGATATATGAAAGATTATAATATCTATCTTCAAAAAGCTCATCGATTTATCGTAAAAGAAATTTTATCCGATGTTGCCAAAGAAGGACTTGGTGAGGGATCCGGTCTTTTTATCACTTTTAAAACAAATCGTGATGATGTAATTATCCCTGATTTTGTTCGGGCAAAATACCCGACAGAAATTTCCATTATTTTGCAATATCAATTTGAAAATTTGATTGCAAACGAAAAGTCTTTTTCCGTTGATTTGGCTTTTGGCGGTATTCTTTCAACAATAACAGTTCCTTACACAGCATTAACGCAATTTGTGGATAAAGAAGCAAATTTTGGTCTCATGCTGGTTCCGGTGCAAGAAAAGGAAACAAATGAAACAAAATCAATGAATGAAGCTTCTTCTGATTCCGCTCAAATTATTGATTTAGATAGTTTTAGAAAAAAATGAAAGAACGCTCTCTTTTAATTATGGGTCATGC
>JAZNVO010000075.1:0-4755 GCA_045592885.1 Alphaproteobacteria bacterium | reverse complement strand
CCGGCGTTTGCACAAGAAGCATGGGTCGCAGTTGAAACAGAACAAAAAAAAGAACCGAAGACTGAGGCGACAATCCCGAATGAAGAAAAGACCGCTGCGGTTGATGAAATGATTGGTGACAATGTGAACATCAATCCAGATAAGATTGTTGATTTTCCGGGTCGGCCATCTCTCGGAAGTATTGAAATGGCAACATTGCCTGGGATTAATGAATCTTTAATTAATGGACCGGTTCCGATGGGTGAATCTCTTTCATCAAAAGATATGCCGAGTGAACAGTTGTTGGGTCGTATTACAACTGAAGTTTTTCAAGAAATGGCTGATTTGGAAAGAGGAAATGTTTTCTTGAAATTGCAAAGTCAAAAAGAAGAACTTAAAAACAATTTAGAAGCTCTTCGTGCAAAATACAGACAAGCCCGTTTGGATGAAATTGCTAAGCGTGAAGATGTTGTTCGCTCTCGTATTAATTGGTGGCAAGAACAAGAAAATATCCGCATTGAAATGGAAAAGAAAAAAGCGGAAACAGAGGCGATTGAGCAACAAATTGCCGAAGCTGAAGAGCTCAGAAATAAATTAAGAACGGAAGCAATGGCAGAAAAAGAAGCAATGAAGAATATGCCACCACCAGAACCTGTCCAAGAAAAGAAAGAAGAAAAAAAGGTTGAAGTGGCCCCAGAGCCGGCGGAAGAACCGGTATTGACAGGGATGACAGGCCAGTCGGCAACGGAGCTTTATTCTTTGCTTGGTGTGCGCGGTTTGAAAGGTCGCTTGACGGCTCGCCTTGAAAATAAAGATGACGGCTCTGTTTTAAATGTTAAAAAAGGTCAACGTTTGAAAACAGGACATAAAATTATTCGGATTGATCGGGATGCCGTTCAGGTTTCTTATGCCGGAAGGATTGAAGTTATTTTATTAGCTTCACCGAAAGCAGTGACAGATGCTTCTGTGGAAACTTCTGAAGAAGTTGTTGAAACGGCCGGAGAATAAAGAATAAAAAATTTTTTAAAGCACGTTTAAATTTGTCAAAAGGGGACAAGATGAATTTTTGGAATAAAAACGGAACAAGAAATCGGGATGAAGAAACAACATCAAAATTATTAGATGTTTCCGGTATTGATATTCCCGATTCGGATCAAAATGACCAATATGGTGATAATGTTTTTCATAATACACCTGCAGATTTGTCTACTCCGTCTTTTTCTATAGAGGAAGAAGAGATTTCGCCTTTGCCCAAAATTGATCACCCTCAAGCCCCCATTATGATTCAACAGGCTCCCAGAGCTCCGTTACCTCAAACAGAATCCTCTTTTATGGCTGTTGATGAATATGAAGACTTGCCTCCACTGGATGCAAAAAAGGATGATGTCTTATCTGTCCTTGATGAAGCAGAAGCAACACCATCAGTTGCACAAGAATCTGTTGAGTCGGAACCGGTTGAAAAAACTGTTCCGGAGCAAGACGTTGAAGTTGAAGGAACCAAAATGGTTGCGGATACAAGTTATCCTGCTGGTATTATCCCGATGGCACAAGCGCCTCGTTCCAAAACATTTGTGAAACAGGCTGAACCGGAGATTGTAGTTCCGGAAAAAAAGGAAACTAAAGAAGAGATAAAACCACAAAAAGAAGAAAAAAAGGTAAGTGAAGATTTGGAATATATTCACTATTCAAATCCTCTTTTCCTTAAAAAACTTTTTGCAAACGGGAATACCTGTATTACCGCCCCTGGAGCTGCCTTTCAGTTGAAAGACGATATGCGCTCATTGTTGGCTTTGTTTTCAAACGGTCGATATTTTGTTGCGGAAACATATAAATATGACGGTAAAGTTTTAAGTTTTGAATATTTAGTTAAAAAGCGCAATCTTCAAATCGGAAAGCCGGAATATGTACCAATGACGGTTTTGAGCACAATTTATGAATATGCCGCTCAAAATACATATGCTGAAGATACAGATGAAGTAGCTGAAAAGCCTGACGTTGTTGAACAGGCGCAAGCTCGTATGCAACGTGACTTTATCACAATTATTTCCCGTGCAGCAGCCATGCACGTTTCCGATATTCATATTGTGGTTGCCGAAAATACTATTGTTATGTTCCGTGTGAACGGTTTGATGCAAACGGAAATGGAATACAAAAAAGAGTGGGGGGAAAGCTTTGTTCGTGCAGCTTTTGCTTCTGCCGATATTTCCGATGCAAACTATGCTCAAAATGAATATCAAGCAGCTCAAAAATTGGGACGGACACCACTTCGTGGGTCGCATGGTAAGCTTATTTTACCTCGTAATATTTTGGGTATTCGTCTTCAATTTAACCCAATTGCATTTGGTACGCGTTATGTCGTTTTGCGTTTGCTTTATGCTGAAGAAAGTATGGAAACAACCAGCGCATTGGAAGCTCTCGGGTTCACAAAGAAAGATACGGATGATTTTTATAAATTGCGTGGAGAACCAACGGGAATTACCATCATTTCCGGTCCGACGGGGTCCGGTAAATCAACAACTTTGCAACGCAATATGATTGCCATGTTACAAGAGCGTAACTATGAAGTCAACTTAATCACGGTGGAAGATCCGCCTGAATATCCGATTCCGGGTGCCCGACAGATGCCGGTGACTAACGCAACGATTGAAGAAGCAAAAGAACGTGAATTTACAAAGGCATTGGCCGCCGCTCTTCGTTCCGACCCTGACTCAATGATGATCGGGGAAGTCCGAACCTTATCTGCTGCAGACCTTGCTTTTAGAGCCGCTCTTTCCGGTCACAATGTGTGGACAACGCTTCACGCCAACAATGCCCCGTCCATTCTTATCCGTTTGAAAGATATGGGGGTTGAAGAATTTAAATTAAAAGATCCGGAAATTATCAAAGGATTGACGGCCCAGCGTTTGTTCAGACGACTTTGTCCGCATTGTCGAATTCCGACAACAGAACGTTTGAGCTTGCCGATTGTTGAACGGTTAAGAACCGGATTTGGTGATATTGCCCTTGAAACGACATATTTAAGAGGTCCCGGATGTAAACATTGTGATTTTAAGGGAGTGAAGGGGCGTATTGCTGTTTCTGAAATTATTTTGCCGGATACAACTTTTCTTGAATTAATGCTCAAAGGGGATACCATCAAAGCAACAAACTATTGGATTAATGAATTGAATGGAACAACCTTGCGTGAATCGGCTTTAAGACATATGTTTAATGGGATTATCGATGTTGGTGAAGTTGAGAGATGGACCGGCTTCCTTGATCAAACAATTACAGGATAAGGAGCTTTGTTTAAATGAATAAATCGTCCTCCAAAAAAGTTGTCGTCAGACCGGTTAGTTCTTTTGAAATTGGGTTTGCAAAACTTATGTTTTGTTATATGCCGTCGAGCAGTTCGGATCGAATTGCGCTTTATAACAAATTACGGTCTTTGTTAAAGAACCGATTTTCTTTGATGGATGCTTTGGAACGAATTTATCAAATTGCTTCAAAAGATGGTAAAAATCCTTATGATTCCAATGCAATTGCCATTTCTTGTTGGATGAAAGCTGTTCGAAATGGGGATCCTTTTTCTGTGGCATTAAAAGGGTGGGCTCCCAGCACTGAATTATTGATGCTTTCTGTCGGTGACGTTGCAAACTTGGAATCGGCTCTTGAAAATACCGTTCGAGTTGTTGAGGGGATTAAACGGATGAAAAGTGCCGTTATGGGGGCTGTGTTATATCCGCTTTTCTTGATGAGTATGGTGTTGTTTTTGATTTGGGGTGTTGGTGCTTTCATGGTGCCGCCGATGGTTGATGCTGTTCCTCATTTAAGATGGACCGGTCTTTCTCTTTCATTGGTTAATCTGTCAATTTTTGTGCAAGAACATCCGTTCTTTTTGTTTGCAACTTTGCCGATATCGGTTATCGTCGTCACTTTAACATTTCCCAGATGGAAAAAAGATTCCAGAGCTGTTGCAGACAAAATGCCACCTTGGTCAATTTATCGTATTTTTATTGGGGTTGGTTGGTTGTTATCTTTATCAGCTCTTGTAAGTGCCGGAACGCCTGTTTCAAAGGCAATGCGTGCTTTACGCCATGATGCATCACCTTATCTGCTTTATCGTATTGACAGTGCTTTAAAACACGTCAATAACGGGGATAATATTGGGGATGCTTTGTATAAAACAGGATTGGGTTTTCCGGATGAAGAAGTTATCGGGGACTTAAGAATTTATTCTGAATTGGATAACTTTACCGAAGCTTTGGAACGTTTATCCGTCGATTGGATGGAAGATTCAATTGCTGATGTTGCCGCAAAAGCCGCCGCTTTGAACGGGCTTGCCATTTTGATGATTGCTGCTATTGTATGTTGGGTTGTTGCCGGAACATTCGATATGCAAGAACAAATGGTCAATGGTATGGGCTTGGGTGCCGGACGATAGTGTTATAAACTCACCTGTTTGTTAGGTGAAACTTTTCTTTCTTTTTTTCGTGTTTGAAGAAGGTTTTTTGCCGGGATTTATCAAAAAAACACAAAAAATGAGTATTTTTAAGAGTGAAGAAAAATAAAAATCGTTATTTTTCAATGGGTTAGTATTTTAAGGGGTGGGATATAAAATCATCAAAAAAGCCCTTTTGTTTCAAAGGGTTATTTGAATTTTTGAGGTCGGAAATTTAACGGTCGTTTTTTATTCCCACTTTTTCCTCTTCCATACTTTTATTATACCATAGGTTTAAAATTTCGTGTCCAAAATTTTTCAAAAAAAATATATGATTTTTTGATATTTTCTTTTAG
>JAZNVO010000074.1:0-6551 GCA_045592885.1 Alphaproteobacteria bacterium | reverse complement strand
CAACAAATATGCACTTTTCTTTAAACGGAAGAATTATTTATTCACAGGTTTTAAATCAAAAGTTGTTTGTCGTTTGGTTTAACAATCACTCTTTCGAACACCAATTGTTGTTAAAAGAAAAACAAGAAAATATTTCTCTTTTTGAAAAAATTGAGGTTTTTAAAAATGTTCTCGATAAGCTCCCCTTCCCGATTGAAATTCACAATCAAAATTATCGTTTTTTGAATTTATTTTATCAAAACAACGTTGAAAATTTGGGAAATTTCCATTGGAATGAATTGTCGATACCTGTTTTAAAAAATAAATCTGCCCTCTTAAAATACGGCCAGGACAAAACAACGGAAGAAGGACTTCAAATGCTTTTAAAAGAAGCATCAAGCACATATAAACATCTTTTAAAAGAACTGCCTTTCGGCGTTGCCCTTTTTAATGCTCAAGCAAAACTTCAATTTTTCAATTCAAAATTTGCTCAAATCTGGATGTTGGATGCTTCATTTTTAAAAAAAGAGCCTTCTTTTGAATATATTTTAGATAAAATTCAAGAAAAGAATATGCTTCCTCAAATCAAAGATTTTTCAATCTATAAAAAAAGTGCCATTGAAACTTTTTCAAAATTAACAAATTCATATGAAGAATTTTTGTATTTATCCGGCAACAAAATCATCAAACAAACCATGTTGGTTGCCCCTCAAGGAGGTATTTTAATCCTAACGGAACAAAAATAAATTATTTATCGTATAAAATTACCTTAAAATAATAAAAAAAGCCTTCGATTTTTTTTCGAAGGCCTTTTTAGTTTTATTTAACTTCTTGCGCTCTGAAGAAATCATTTGTTTGCATCGTTACTTTCAAAATCTCCCCTAAATGATTGTTTTGATTAAAGATTGCAAAAGCATTCACATCTTTTGGAAAACACTTTCCGCCATAACCGAACTTTCCATCCGGCCCCGGAACGTGCGTATGCGTCGGACTTAAATACCCACTTAATAAAAAGCCATCACGCACCAAGTTATATTCAGCACCCATTTTTTGGCATAATTCATAAACACCGTTAAAATAAGTAACCGCTAAAGCCCCAAAAACGTTATGAGCATATTTGCAAATTTCTGCTTCAACATTTTTCATATAGTATCTTTTTTTGGATTTGAAAATTTCATCCAGTAACTCACGATATCCCGTGATAACAATGTCTTGAGAACAAAAATCTTGATAAGCCGTTCTTTCCGTTAAAAATTCAGGCATAAAGTGAACAGGTTTATTAAATTCAGCCGTCAATTTATCAGCCGTTCCCGGCAATAAAGTTGTTCGAATAAAAATCGGACGATCAGCCGGCAACCCTTTAATAATTGATTTTAACAATGTTAAATCTTGAGTTCCATCCAATTCCGTCGGGATATGAATACCGATGAAATAAATATCACAATCGCTGATATCATCATTAATCCCTTTAGGCGGATCTGAAATGGCTCTTTGACACTTTGTGTGTTCTTCAAGCCATTTGGCAAAGGTCATTCCAATGACCCCATACCCGATAATTCCGACTTTAATTTGTTCCTGCGTTAACATTTTTTATCCTTTCATCTTGATCCCCGTTATCCGCTGAAGGGGGGCAATCGCATTTATTTTCTTCTTGTTTTTCCACTATACCCGCCACAGGAGTTGCTTTAATAATGGAAACAACTTCTTGCAATGTCTCTGTTAAATAGGGAATATTCATTGAAATAATAACGCTTAAAATTTTGAACAACAAGGCGATCACAAGAGTGGCCCCAACCGTCAATCCAACACCACGAGAAATCCCGCCAAGCAAGTTATTCATAATAATTTTTGACGGACGATTCATATTATGAATATAATCGCCTAAACGCATTTTTTCAATTTGCAAAGCAACCTTCTCTAATTGAGAAGATTGCTCTTTTGTTTCTTTTTTAGTCATTATTAAAAATCTCTTTATATAAGGCAATCGTTCTGTCGCACATTTTTTGAATTGAGAAATTATTTCTGACACTTTCTTGAGCAGCCATACCAATGGCTTGACGTTCGGCCGGCGTCATTTTAAGAACACTGTCTAACACCGAGGCCAAAACAGAAGAATCACCAACCGGTGTCAAAAATCCCGTTCTGTCATTTGAAATCAATTCACAAGCTCCCCCGTGATTTGAAGCAATGACAACCCGTCCCATGGCTTGCGCTTCGGCAATACCTCTTCCAAAAGATTCCGGCACCAATGTCGGTTGAACACAAATATCGGACAAAGCATAAACAAGTGGCATTTTATCTCCACTGACAGCAAAAACTTTCACTGTTGTTTCGCTTGGCAATGAGGCAATTTTTTCCTTCACTTCTTTATCATATCCGGCTTTTGCATTTCCACCCACAAACAACAATGTAATTTCTTTTTGTTGCATTTTTGAAACGGCATCCAAAACAACATCATGACCTTTAATTCTGGATAATCTTCCAACCAATGTAATAATCGGTTTATCCGTCGGAATATCATATTCTTTTGCAAAATCTTGCAAAGCCCCCATTGAAACGGCACTCATATTAAACCGATTAATATCAGCTCCTCTTGGAATCAAACGAATTTTTTGATCCGGAATTTTATATTCTTTCATCAAATGATTTTGAATAAAGGCAGAAACCGCAATAACGTATTTTCCCTTTGTCATCACTTTATTATACGGTTTTTTCAAAACTTCCGGATGCAATCCGTAGCGTCCGTGAAAAGTTGCAACAAAGGGTAACTTCATCCGGTTTGCAGCCCATTTCACAGACCAAGCCGGCGCTCTGGATCTGACGTGAACCAAAGAAGCCCCTGTTTCTTTAAAAATCTTTTCCAAGCGATAAGAGTTGATCAACATCAAAATCGGATTTTTTGTCCGAACCGGTAAAGTGATGTGAGTGACCCCTAATCTTGAAAGTTCGGGTACCATTTTTCCACCGGAGGAAATCACATAATTTTTGATTCCTTCCTTTTGCAAGGCCTCTGCAATTTCAATTGTTCCTCGTTCAACTCCACCTTGATTTAATGCCGGCAAAACCTGAATCACGACAGGTTCTTTTTTATTCTCACTCATCTTAAATCCTTTCAAAAACTTTATTCAAAAAACACTTGGTTGTCAATTTGAACCGGTCGACGTAACACATAATTTCTTGACAACATACATTCTTCATAATCATCATAAGACATGGACCAATCCGCCACTTTTGAGTTCACATGAAGCGGTTGAGCACCCGGAAACGGAATAAATTGAGCCCAAATACCATGGTCGGAAGAATTATCAAATCTCAAATCCAAATTCGGTGGTGTTCCCCATCCCCACGGCATTCCAGGCCACTGATACGGCCACATATCTGCAACTGCCAAACATTCATTATGATCTCTTGCAAACCAAACAACACCGGTATTTGCCCGTTCCCAATAATACATATGTTGACCATTACTGCCACAGGCAGACAACAATAAAAACGAACAAGTGACACACAATGTTTTAAAAATCCGTTTCATATCCCCCTCCTTTTTCAAAAATCCAAATCCGCATACTTTTCAGCCGGCATAATACCCGTTACTTTATCATTTAAAAGTGGAGCAAATGACGGACGGGATTTTATCTTCATATACCACATTTTTGCATCGGGATATTCATCCCATTCAACTTCGCCCAAATAATCCATAATTGAAATATGAGCCGCAACCCCTAAATCCGCCATAGATAAATTTCGCCCGGCCAAATAACTGCGATGAGCGGCTAACCAATCCAAATATGTCATGTAACGTTTCAAATTTTCACGACCGGCTCTGATTAAAACAGAATCCGGCATTCCTTTTGACTTTAACGCTTTGATGACTCGCTCACCCACAAGCGGTTTATAAACATCCATATAAAATCCGGTATCAAAAAGATTTGTCAAACGTCTTACCTCTGCCCGACCGCGAGGCGTTTCACCCAAAAGATTCGGCAATGTTTTAATTTCATTTAAATATTCCGAAATCGCCACATGATCAGACAAAACCGGATCATCCGGCTCAATCAACACCGGCACTTCACCAAGCGGATTTAATTTCAAAAATTCCGGCCGTCTTGCCCAAGGAACTTCAAAAATCGTTCCATAAGGCAATGCCTTTTCAAACAACAACAAACGAACCTTTCTTGAAAAAGGACACAAAGTGTAATGATATAAAGTCCTACGTTCTGCCATAAATACCCACACTCTAAAAAATTAAAACAAAAAAGCCAACCTATTGATAAAAAACGATTTTTATTCAAAATTCAGCCGTTTATTTATATCTCAAACGGCATTATAGCACGTTCATTTTTGAGATACAAGCATTTTTATCTTAAAAAAAATCTTTTATAAAAAAGGAGATTATTCGTCCACGCAAATAAACTTTTCTTTAACCGGCAAAAATAACTTACAATCAAACGAAGAAACACTTTCCGAAACAGCTTTTTTCCCTTGTTTTTTACATTCAGCATCAGCCAATGCCAAGCGTTCTTCGGCCTCAACAAACAAACCGGAACAAATAACCGGCGCATTTGGACGAGAAGATCCCACCGGCATCAATTGACCCGCCTCCCGTCTTGCATCAACAAACGGTTCAAATTCAGCACAAGATGCCAAAAACAAAATTCCGATCAAAACAAAAAAATGTTTCATTTCTCCCCCGTTTTTTCATAAAAAAAAGGGTACTAAAAAATCAAAGCACCCTTAAAAAAATTATTCTGCAGAAACCCGGCTTTTCAAAATATTACTTAATTGAATTGTAGCTTCTTCATCTTTCAAATTGTTCACCAAAGCATATTCCGGAACAAACAAATGCATCGCTTGATCATAAATTTGGCGTTCACTGTATGTTTGTTCATTTCTTTCCGGATCCTTATATAAATCTCTCATCACTTCAGCCAATTGAATCGGATCCCCTGATTTAATTTTTTCAGCATATTCTTGAGATCTTCTACTCCATTGAACACGGCGAACTTTGGCTTTGCCTTTCAAAACTTTGACTGCATCAGCCATCACAGCCGGCGTTGAAATTTGCCTTAATGAAGAAGCATCTTTTTTGATTTTTGAAAGAGGAATTTTAACCGTTGCCCGATCTTTATTAAAATTTACCGAAACAATATCCAATTGTTGTCCACACACATCTTCTGATTTAATTTCAGTTACTTGTCCGACACCGCGAGCCGGATATACCACAAAATCGCCGGGGTTAAATGTATATTCTTCTTTTGTCATCATCTACTCCTTTTCTAATTTGTTAGAGGAAGTATAACATATTTTTTTCGGTTTGAAAAGGAAAAAAAACGGATTATTTCTCATATTTCAGAAAAAAAACGTTTAAGTAAAAAAAACACTTGCATTTCTTCAAAATATCCCTATAATAACCCCTATGGTTCGGGCCTGTAGCTCAGTTGGTTAGAGCTGTCCGCTCATAACGGATAGGTCGGGAGTTCGAGTCTCTCCGGGCCCACCAATAAAAAAATCTCTCCTTGTGAGGGATTTTTTGTTGAAAATATCATAAAATTTAGATAGTCTGATAAAATATTGTTTAGTGTAAGGAGTTTAAAAGATGCTAAAACTTATTTTACCGGAAGAAAAATATTGGCTATCATTTCAAGATGGGGTGGAAGAAATGAAGAAATTTCCAACTCCTTATGATACAAATGCAATAAAGAGTGGTTTGAAATGTGATAATTTCTTTGATTATAAGATTGATTGTGAAAACAGTCGTTTGGGTATTGGATTAAAAGATGGATATGTCGCATCGACAAGATTGTGGTTGATTGAAGATGAAAAATTCGTCGGAATTTTTGATATTCGTCATGGCTTAACAGAGACTTTGAAAGAAAAAGGAGGACATGTGTCTTATTATACAATTCCTTCGGCCAGAAATAGAGGCTTGGCAAGTATGGGATTGAAGCTTTGTTGCAAATATGCAAAAGAGGTGTTGGGGTTGGATGAGGTTTTGATAACATGCAAGGCAGAAAATCAACCATCCTACAAAACAATGGCAAAGGTTATGACAGAAATGGGCGGTTTTGAAGATAAGCCTGCTATATTGGATAAAGAACAGCAAAAGCGAGTTTGGATAAGAACCAGATATAGAGATTAAATTTGTGTGATGATAGTTATAAAAACTCATCTAATTGGGTGTGGAACTCTTCATAATAGGATATTATTTCAGTTAGTAATTCATCAATATTCCACCACCAATAAAAAAATCTCTCCTTGTGAGGGATTTTTTTATTGGCAGACTCTGGGAAAGGCCGGACTACCGAAAAAGTGAGTTCGTCAGGCAAAAAATAGGCGCGCGTGCACGCCGGTGCTTCTTGTAATTTTTTGTCGGAAAGGGGCCCAAAATTTATTTTGGGAATTTCCAGTCTCTCCGGCCCCACCAATTTAAAAGTCTTATCAAAATTGATAAGACTTTTTTGTTTTGATATGGGATGTTCAATTCCTTTCATCAATTCGTTTATGACTGCCGTCATAACTCATTGTGTTTCATTGCGTCTCACCGCAAAACTCCGGCCACAGGCAGATTTTTG
>JAZNVO010000073.1:0-2807 GCA_045592885.1 Alphaproteobacteria bacterium | reverse complement strand
ATTTTGTCAGCGTTTTGAATATTGTAACAATACGAGGCACTTTTATTTTCCATAGCCAGACAATAATTTTGCCGATCATTATCATTAATTTCATAACAACCGGCCCAACACAATGAACTTACAAAGAAACAACTCATCATTAAAAATATTTTCATATAAAACTCCTTTCCTTTATTTCAGATAGGTGCATATCAAGAAAAATCAAACAAAAGGCTAAAAAAAAGATTTTATATAAAAAACAAATCATCCATCAAAATGGGATTTTAGGCAAAATCAATAAAAAAAATCACACTATATACCAATAAAAAAACCGCCTGTCAGGAGCAAAAGACAGGCGGTTTTTAATCAGAAAGACTTTCTTATCGGCCATCTGATGAAAGCGGATAACGTCCACCGGATGCAATCAAGTCATTCACCGTTCCGGCCGAAATATTTTGAGAGTTATTCTCCAATGTTCCGCCGGAGTTAGCGTCATCATTTGAATTATTGTTCGAATTGGAATTACCATTCGTATTCGAATTTGTGTTCATATTGACAGTCTTATCGTCATCATCATCTTTGTTAAGCCATCCACCTTTACGGAAAGCACAGATTCCAAGAACTGTCGCCAAACCCAAACCCAACACCCACCAGAGCCATTCTTGTTTATACCACGGGGTCTTTTCTTCTTCCGCTTTGGCTTGGGCAAGAGCAACTCCTTCTTTTGTCGGATCAATGGGTTGTGGCACTGGTGTTGCCGGTGGCTGTGAAATCCCCGTAAGGCCTTGTGGGCCTGTCATTACCGACGGTTGTCTCCTTGTTGAAGACTCTGTCTGTTCCACTTGAGGAGTCGTCGGTGCTCGTTGAGCTTCTTTCGGATAAACCGTCATCAACGTTGAAACCAACTTCTTCTCACTATCAGACAAAGATTGTTCTTGAGAAAGATCCACCAACGCCTGACCTAATTTGGCCTGAATTTCCTTTTTCTCATTTTCATTTGCAGCCGCTTCTAATGCTGAATATAAATCGGCAACAGCTTTATATTTCATCGCCAAATTGGTGTCACTTGCATGACGGTTGGCATAAGCTGCAAAACATTCGGCCCCCATTCCCTGTTCAGCCAAAACAGTTTTAATCGTTGTTTCATCAACCTCTTGCAAAACAGTGGAAATTTCTCCGGCAAGACCGGTTTTGATGGCATTTCTCAAAATTTCAGCTTTATCTTTCACTGGATTTTGTTCTTTATACACTGCTTCCAATCGAGCATGTAAGGCGCGTTCCGGTGAATTTTCCGGTGTGGATACAGCCTTTCTTTTTGCTAAATCAAGTTGTTCAGCGGTCACTTTTGGTTGTGGGTTATGAGCCAACAAAGCTTCAACAACATCTTTTCGTTTTTGCGCATCATTTGTGTTATTCAAAGCATAAGTGAGAGCTACAACCGTTGTTTCTTTCCCATTCTGGGTAACAGGTAAAGCTGATAAATCCAATTGAGCACCATATTGAGAGAGTAGCTGTTGCACCTTTGTTGAATTACCTTCTTCAATTGCTCGAAGCAAATGTTTGGCCGGATTCAGACTTTCTTGATAACGGCGAACCTCTTCACCGATTTGACGCGCAACTGACCCTTCCGGTTCTTTCAACAACGTTTCTATTTTTTGTTCATCAAAAGTTAATTTAACGCCTGACTCTCGAGCTTGTGTCATCATTGCTTTAACAACTTCAACATCATGTGCGTTATATTCACCATCAAGAAAAGCATTCATAAATTCAGTGACATTTTCTTGTGAAAGTTGTCCAAAATTGGCATTTTTAGATTTTAAAAGATCATAAACATCTTCATTGCCATTCACAGCCGCCCACCACAAAGGGGAACGACCCAATGCATCTGTTTTATTCACATCACCTTTATGATCAATCAAAGCCTTAACTATTTCTGCATTTCCACGAGCCGAAGCCAAAATCATTCCGTTAATTTTGGATGGACGAAACACTCCGCTTACCACTCCTTGACGGGCAGCAGCTTGTGAGTAAGGTTTAAAATCGCCATTATTAAAAGCGAAAACATCAGCAGATTCAGTGTTAGTGAATTCTTCATATCCGAAACCATTTTTACTTAAAATACCACGCAAAGCAGGAGCTTTCATCGTTCTGATACCATCATATAATTTAGTGACAGCCTCTTTGGTCAGTTGTTGCCCCGATGCCCCGTTGCAATAATAGTTAGAAGCCCATTTTTGCGCATTGATATATTCTTGAAAATCTTCAACATCAATAGCACCGGTTGAATCATTTTCCAAAACACTAGGCGCACGCAATTTAACGGTTCCCGGATAACCAATAGCTTTCATAAGCGTAGCCATACCCAAAATCGCATCTTCATCCTCTTCATGAGTAATACGATTCATGGCACGCATCAATTTTTGTTTATCTTCAAAAGACAAATCACCCCATTTTTTAAGCGTAACTCCCGCAGCAGAAAGCGTTCTTTCAAAACCTGCCCTATCAGCCTGGCTGTCAAATCCCGTTTCTGAAAATTGATTAAGTGACTCCTGAGTTGTCATAAACGGACATTCCCTCAAAATATCATTCGCGGCTTGTCTTACCTCATCATCATCTGTTGTCCATGCCATCTTAGCCTCCTCCAAAAATAAAAAACGTTACTATAATTATACCCTTAAAAAAAGAGCCCGTCAAATGTTTTTTACATTTATTTGAAAATAAAGGATTTTTCAATTTGACAAAAATGTATCAAAAAAACAAAATTCAAATAAAAAAGCCTCTATTTTCAATGAAAAAAGTATATCTTGACGAAGAATAAAAGTGTCTTT
>JAZNVO010000072.1:0-5132 GCA_045592885.1 Alphaproteobacteria bacterium | reverse complement strand
ATGGAAGAATGTGATTTTATTGACTCTGCCGCTCTTGGTATGTTCGTCATTGCGCATGATGAAGCCTCTTCAAAATCAACAAGATTGGCAATTAAAGGGGCGAGAAGCAATGTTAAAGAGTTGATGTATGCGGCCAGGTTTGATACCTTATATACTTTTGAGTAAGAAAAAAAGGGCTTTTGTTTAAAAGCCCTTTTTAATTTTTCATTTCATCAATGGCTTTTTGTAAAATTCTGGCGGCAGCATAAGCATCCAGAACTTTTTTTTGCTTTTCTTCACGCATACATCTACCGGATAGATAAGCGCTTGCAAATTTAGAAGTATATCTCTCGTCAATCAAAAAAACGGGAAGATTGTATTTTTCGGCTATTCGATTGGCACATAATCGAACCTGTTTTGCAATCGCGCCTTCCTCTCCATCCGTTTGAAGTGGTAAGCCAACAACAATTCCTTCAATTTTTTTTGCTGGGATAATATCATCCAATTCTTTAAGTTTATAAATAATCTTGAATGGTTCGGCAATTTCTCCTTGGGTGTCTGAAAGGGCAAGACCAATTCGTTTCATGCCGTAATCAATGCCTAAAAGCCGTTTTCCTTTTGGGAAAAGATTTTTGGCATCTTGTAATAAAAAAACTTGTAATTTGGTTTGATTTTCGCTAGTATTACTCATCATCTTTTTTATACGAGGAAATGATAAAATATGCAAGTAAAAAAAATCGTTATGGCATCTGATCATGCTGCTTGTGAGCTCAAGTCTTATTTAAAAGAGGCTTTGGGCCAAGAGGGATATGAAATTATTGATTTGGGAACGAATGATTCTTCACAATCGGTCGATTATCCGGATAAGGCCTATGCTCTTGCAAAATCGATTAAAAGAAAAGAAGCTGATTGTAGTATTTTATTATGTGGTTCAGGCATTGGTATGAGTATTGCCGTGAACAGATATTCTTTTATTCGTGGCGCCTTGGTGCATTCTGAAGAATATGCAAGATTAGCTCGTCAGCACAATGATGCCAATGTTCTTGTGTTGGGGGGGAGATTCCTTGATAAAGAAGAAGCAATGAAAATAACAAAAGTTTTTTTGACAACGGATTTTGAAGAGGGTCGTCACGAAAGACGAATCGCAAAATTAGGAGGTATGTCCCATGACTTTGAGTAATTCTTATTTATATTTTCATCAATCACTTGAACAAACAGATCCGGTTATTTCACGTATTATAACAAAAGAATTGTGGCGCCAACAAGATCATATTGAATTGATCGCTTCTGAAAATATTGTATCAAAAGCTGTGTTGGAAGCAGCCGGCAGTGTGTTAACAAATAAATATGCTGAAGGATATGCATCCAAAAGATATTATCATGGGTGTGAATGTGTGGATGAAGTCGAAGTTCTGGCTATTGAACGGGCTAAAAAACTTTTTAATGCCACATATGCCAATGTTCAACCTCACTCCGGCTCACAGGCAAATGCCGCTGTTTATTTGGCTCTTTTGGAACCAAAAGATACCATCTTGGGTATGGGATTGGATGCCGGTGGTCATTTGACTCATGGGTATAAAGCTTCAGCTTCCGGTAAATATTATAACAGCGTTTCCTATGGCTTGAATACAGATGGATATATTGATTATGAAAGTCTTGAAGCATTGGCTTTGGCTCATAAACCTCGTTTGATTATTGCAGGCGGATCGGCTTATCCGAGAACGATTGATTATAAAAAATTCAGGGCGATTGCTGATAAAGTTGGGGCCTATTTAATGGTGGATATGGCTCATTTTGCGGGCCTTGTGGCTGGAGGTGTTCTTGAAAATCCGTTGAATTATGCCGATGTGGTAACGACAACAACGCATAAAACATTGCGTGGACCTCGTGGTGGTATGATTTTAACGAATAACAAAGAAATTTCAAAAAAGATTAATTCAGCTGTTTTCCCCGGTTTGCAAGGGGGGCCGTTGATGCATATTATTGCAGCAAAAGCCGTTGCTTTTGGGGAAGATTTGTTGCCATCGTTTAAAGAATATGCAACAAATGTTGTTCAAAATGCGGGTGTTTTAGCAAAGACGCTTAAAACAAACGGGTATGATTTGGTGTCTGGCGGAACGGATACTCATTTGATTTTGATTGATTTGAGAAGTAAAGGGTTAACCGGTGCCGCTTCTTGTGATGCGTTGGCAAAAGCAGGGATTATCTGTAACAAAAACAGTGTTCCGAATGATCCGGAAAAACCGACAGTTACATCTGGTTTAAGAGTTGGAACACCGGCTGGAACGACCAGAGGTTTCGGGGCAAAGGAATTTGAAGAAATCGGTTTAATGATTGTTGAAATTTTAAATGCTTTATCTTTGGGTGAGGAAGAAACGGAAAAAGCCATTCATTCTGTTCAAAAACGTGTCAAAGAAATGTGTTTAAAATTTCCGATTTATGATGAAGGAAAGGGGCTTATTTAATGAAGTGTCCTTTTTGTGGAAAATATGCCAGTCAGGTGAAAGATTCCCGCCCGAGTGATGACGGCACCTCAATCCGACGTCGGCGCATTTGTTCGGAATGTGGCGGGCGGTTCACAACGTTTGAATATGTTCAAAGTCAGGATTTGATTGTTGTGAAAAAAAATGATGTGAAAGTTCCCTTTGAAAGAGAAAAGCTCTATCGTTCAATTCAATTAGCTCTCAGAAAAAGGGAAATTGATGAAGCCAGTATTGATCAAATTGTGGCGGGAATTATTCAATCGCTTGAGGAAAAAGGAATGGTTGAAATCAGGTCCAATGAGATTGGTGAATTGGTGATGAATGCGTTGTTGAAAATCGACAAAGTTGCGTATGTCAGATACGCTTCTGTTTATAAGAATTTTACAACTATGGAAGATTTTAAAGATTTTGCTGCTAAATTAATGGAAGGTGAAGAATAATGAGTGATGTTAATCCGACACAAAAATTCACAAATGCGCGTTTAATGGCTGTTCAAGCCGGATATGCTAAAGAAGTATCTGAAGAAATGTGGGAAAAGCTTGTCTCTAAATTTTTGTTGGGTGAAATTGGGGGGCAAGTTATTGAAGACGGGATTGCCGGTCGAGAAAAATATGTTGACCTTCAACCGGCAGATGCGACTCTTTTCACAAGCATTGTTAAGGAATACCAAGACAAAGAAGAGATGATTAATGAAATCATCCGTTCAAATTTGGGCGAAACGTTGGATTATGAGCGTATGGAATTATTGCTTAAATGGATTTTGAGAATGGGAATTGCCGAATTTTATGCAAATCCAGATTTACCTGCTGCAATTATTGTGAATGAATATGTTGACATGACCCGTGCGTTTTTTAGCGGAACGGAAGCCAAGATTGTGAATGCTATTTTGGATAAGTTTGCAAAAGTTGTCAGGGGATAATTTTTTTATACAGTAAAAAAATAATGAGCTTTTTTTAAGGCTCTTTATTTTCTTTTTTCTTTGGGTGAAATTGTGAAAGATTTTGTTGAAACAGAGCGACTTATTATGCATCGCCATATCTTTGAAGATGGGGCCCTGTTTCGATGTATGCAAAAAAAACATCCCGTTTCTTCTCCAATGGCGCTTGCCACTTTAATCAGACGAAACAAAGAGGTAACAGATGGTATTTTTGGTTGGTGGCTTGATATATCATCTCCATATTCTGCGGGCTATCATATAAAAGAAGATAATCATTTGTGGAGACATAAAGAACAGCTCCAATATTACCTTTATGATAAAAAAAATGAAAAATGTATCGGTATTTTTTGCGCTTTGATAAATGAAAATAAGGCAGATGTTTTGGTGTGGCTGACAAAAGAAGCGCAAAGAAACGGCTTTGCCATTGAAGGGGCAAAAGCTTTTGAAAAAGAGCTGTTTTTGACCCTTCGGGTGGAGTCAATTCAATATAAATGTTATCGACATAATCCGAATAAGCAACGGGTTGCCGCCTTTTTGAAATTTTTGGATTATGGAACGGCAAAAGAAGAAAAAAGTGCTTTTGTTTGGGAAAAACAGAGAAGAGATTTCTTGCAAAAGCAAGGAATAATTGAACAAAAGATACAAACTTCTGCTTTTTCCTATATGCCCTTCTTTAAAAAGATAAGGTTGGCATTTAGTTGGGGCAGGGAGTAGGTTCAAATTTGTATGGTAAAAAGTTTTTTATAGCCTATTTTTGCCGATATTTTTAAGAAAATTTACATAAAATTTCATCTTTTTATTCATTTTTATTCAATTTTTTAATAAAAAATAATCATTTAAAATCAATCATCTAAAAGAAAATATCAAAAAATCATCAATTTTTTTTGAAAAATTTTGGACACGAAATTTTGAAACCATGGTAAAATGAAAGTATAGGGGGTGGAAAATATCGCTTAAAAGATAGCCCTATTTTTCATCTAAAAAACATTAACAAAAGGAAAAAGCCATGTAGACATTTTCATCATTTTTTAAAGGAGGCATCCCATGTCATATTATTCAAAAACCGCTTTGCGTGAACTTAAAAAAAGATATTTGAACATTTAAAAAAAATGCTTCCTTGCAAACTTGATGGCATTTACTGTAACACTTTTACCTCTTAGCGCTTTGTCTGCTGAAAAAATCGTTAATTTATCTGGTTCAACCCTTCCTCCATATGAAGATGATATGATTTTTGAAAATTTATCATCAAATAATTTTGGTGGTGCGGTTACAAATACAGGAACACTAACATTTAATGGAAATGTTGATTTTAATAATAATAAAACAACAGATTTATATAGTAAGGGTGGTGCAGTTTATAATGAAAATGGATTAATCACATTTGGAGATGAATCAACAGATACAGTTGCTTTTAGATCTAATAGTTCAACTTATGGGGGTGGTGCATTATTTAATTATGCTTATAATTCACCCTCATCAATTATATTTAATTCAAAAACACTTTTTGAAGGGAATATTGCTTCAGGAGATACCGGTGGTGGTGCAATATATAATGATAGTTTGCTTGGAGACACTTCTGAGATCATTTTTAATAACAGTGTTAGATTTAAAGATAACAAGGTAACAGATACCAATTATGCCGCAGGCGGTAGCATTTTTAATTATTCGGCTAATTTGACTTTGGGAAATGATATAAATGACAAAATTGAATTTATTTCAAATATTGCAACACT
>JAZNVO010000071.1:0-6407 GCA_045592885.1 Alphaproteobacteria bacterium | reverse complement strand
GTGTCTTCCACCGTGTCATGCAATAAAGCGGCGATAATCGTGGCATAATCCATGCGATAGGAAATCAAAATTTCCGCCACTTCCAACGGATGGGTAAAATAAGGATCACCGGATTCACGCTTTTGGGCAGCATGCATCTTCATGGCAAATACATAAGCGCGGTTTAAAGCCTCTTCATCAGCAACAGGGTCATATGATTTTACTTTTTCAACCAGCTCGTATTGGCGCACCTTGAGGTCCCCCTTATTTTATCGTGGTTTTGTTTTATGCGTTATTGATATCGTCAAAAACTTGGAAAGAATCCGATTCTTCAAATTCCGTGTCAGAATAAAGAGAGGTTGAAAGTTCGGCTTGAATATCTTGTTCATCTTCTTTTTGAACGGATTGAATTTGCGGGCGAGCATAATGTTGCAAAGACGAAATCATATTTTCTTTTTGTTGTTCGATATTGATTGTTTCTTCTTCAATTTCGCGAAGAGCAATAACGGTGTTTTTGTCATTATCTCTTGAAACCGTGAGTGGCGAACCGGCATCTAATGATTTGGCTCTGCCGGCGGCAGTTAAAATCAAATCAAAACGGTTCGGGATCTTGTTAACGCAATCTTCAACTGTTACGCGGGCCATAAAAATTTCCTTTCTTTTAGCTAAAAAATATATATAGAACGAATTATATCTTTTTTTTTATCAAAAAGCAAGATAAAAAAAATAAAAACAAGGTTAAATCTTTGTTGCTTATTTAAATTCTTTTTTGTATAATGAATTGACTTTCGTGTCGGGGATTAAAAAAATATAAAAATAGGGGACAGCCGATGTTTAATAAACTGGTATTTTATTTTTTGCTGATGGTGGCAAAAAAAATAGGCCCGTTGATGACAAAACGGGTGATAAGTCTGGGGCTTAAGAGTCAGATTTTTCAACCTCAAAAAAATATAAGTCCGCGTCTTCAAACCAGTTTAATGGGAAAGACGCATCGTTCTCCTTTGGGGCTTGCCTCTGATTTTGATCGGAATGGTAAATTTTTTGATTTTTTGGTGCCTCTCGGACTTTCGTTCGGTGAATTGGGATCTTTTACGTTGTTGGCAGAATCCAGTAAAGAAAAATATATGTTCTTGCCAAAGGATAAAGCGCTTTATATTCAAGCTTCAACAACGCCGAACCCCGGTGTTTCAAAAGCTGTTCAGATTTTGGCCGGCAGACGTCGGTTTCCGGCTTTTATCGGCGTATCATTGATTTCGTTCGGATCTGAAGGGGAAGCTTATAAAACCTCTTCAAGTGCCATTTTCGGATATAATAACGATTATCATCAAATGGCAATGCGGGTGGCACCATATGTGGATTATGTGTGTTTGAACTTTTCTCATCCGAATATGTCATTGGCGCAAATGCTTTCAGATGAATCAACGATTTTGCCGATGTTGTTGGATATTAAAGGGGCTCTTCAGATTGCAGCGCCGTTAAAACCGCCAAAACTTGTTATCAAAGTGCCGTATGATTTAAGTGAATTGGAAGTAAAATTGATTGCTTCTACCTGCCAAAAATCATTTGTTGATGCCATTATTGTGTCCGGTCCTGCAACGGCAAACAGGCAAATCAGAACGATTTTGAAAAGAAAATCTGCCTTGTCAATGGATAGCTCTTTTGTGACGGGAGCCCCGCTTCGCAAAGATGTTTTGCAGTTGGTCAGACGGTTTTATCTTGAAACGAACGGAAAAATGGATATTATTGCTTCCGGTGGGATTTTCACGGCTCAAGATGTTTGTGATGCCATTGCGCATGGGGCAAATGCGGTTGAGCTTTCTTCCGTGTTGATTTTTAAAGGGCCGGAAGTTGTTTCAAAAATCAATAAAGATTTGGCAAAACTTCTTGAGAAACTGAACACGAATGTGACCGAATTGCGTGGATCAAAAGTTGATTTGCAAGAATTTTGGGAGAAAGAATCCAAGAAGGGGCAAATGAACGTCCGTCCGGATTTTGTTGATTAAAGAAAAAAGAACGCAAAAAAGCGTTCTTTTTTTTTATTTTTCTTGTGCTTATATGATGAAATGTGTATACTCAAACAAAATTGGAAAGGATAAAAAATGATTGAGGCAAAACATCTTAAATATGAATTAACGGCTTTGGCTCCTTTTATATCGGAAAAAACGCTTTCATTTCATCATCAAAAGCATTATCAAGGATATGTGAATAAAACAAATGAATTGATTTTGAACACGGATTTTGAAAATTTATCATTAGAAGAAATTATTTTCAGAGCTGCTTCAGATACCTCTTTTACGGCTCTTTTTAATCAGGCTGCTCAAGTTTATAACCATGAATTTTATTTCGATTCATTAAGTCCTTCTTCTTCAACAGATGAGATATCTTCTTCTTTAAACAGATTGATTCAAAAGGATTTTTCTTCACTGGATATATTGAAGGAAAAATTAATTGAAGTGGGTTTAAGCGTTTTTGGAAGCGGATATGTTTGGCTTGTGTATGAAAATGAAAGTTTGAAAGTTTTGCCGTTTTCAAATGCACTGACTCCGCTTGTGAAAGAAAGTATGGTGCCCTTGCTTGCCATTGATGTGTGGGAACATGCTTATTATTTGGATAAACAAAATTTGAGAGCGTCCTATTTGAAAGAGGTGGTGAACAATCTTTTGAATTGGACGTTTGTGTCTAATAACTTGAAAAAATCAGGAGTAACAAAGTAAAATGCGTATTTTGGTTGTGGGTGGTGCCGGATATATCGGTTCTCATGTTGTGAAAGAATTGCTCAAAAACGGATATGAGGTGCGGGTTTTTGATAATCTCTCAACAGGTCAGGAAGTGAACCTTTTTGAGGGAGCGGAATTTATTGAGGGAGATATTCTGGATTGCTCGGCAATTGAAAAAGCGATGAAAGGAATGGATGGTGTTGTTCATCTGGCGGCAAAAAAAGCGGTCGGTGAATCAATGGAAAAACCGGATATGTATGCCTTGAATAATTTGAACGGTACCATCAATGTTTTAAATGCGATGGTGAAAGAAAAGGTGAAGTATTTTGTTTTTTCTTCAACGGCGGCAGTTTATGGGATGCCTGATGTTGAAGTTTTAGATGAACAAACACCGTTAAATCCTATTAATTTTTATGGTTTTTCAAAAAAGATGATTGAAGAAGTTCTTTCTTGGTATGATCGCTTGAAAGGGATTAAATTTGTTGCTCTTCGTTATTTCAATGCGGTTGGATATGATGGCGAAGGGGATGTAAAAGGGTTGGAAAAAAATCCGCAAAACCTTCTTCCCATTGTGATGGAAACGATTTTCGGTATTCGAAAAGAAATGACGGTGTTTGGGTCCGATTATCCGACAAAAGACGGCACTTGTGTCAGGGATTATATTCATGTTTCTGATTTGGCATCGGCGCATGAATTGGCGTTTAAATATTTGAAAAAAGAAGAAAAGAGTGAAATTATGAATCTTGGCACCGGTTCGGGTCACAGCGTGAAAGAAATGATTGAAACAGCTGAAAAAGTGACGAGAAAGAAAGTGAATTTCAAAATGGGTGATCGGAGGGTAGGAGATCCGGCCGCTTTAATGGCTTTTTCAAAAAAAGCAACTGATTTACTTGGCTGGAAACCAAAACACAGCAGTTTGGAAAACATTATTCAAACAACATATCAAGTTTATGAAAAAACGAACAAAACTAATTGATTTTTAACGAAAAGAGGTTTAAATAATTTTTGCTTGTATTCGAAAAAAAATTGTGTTACTATTCTTATAAGTGTTTGTTTTAATCTTTTTGGAGGATGATTTGATGAAAAAAGTTTTTGCTCTTTTAGTTGGTGCCATGACATTGTCCGGCTGTCATTATTTGGGAGCTCCGGAATCTTATACCGTTGTTGATGAAGAACGTGCTCCGTTGATGCAACCGGTTGTTCAACAGCCGATTATGCGTCCGGTTATGCCGGTTGCACCTGTTGTTGCTCCGCAACCTGCTTGCGGTTGTCCAAACACAATGGGGGCTTGTCAAGTGAATCCAGGGGTCAGAGGACCGATTGAAATTATGATACCGGCTCAAAAAGTCTGTATTCAATAAAAAACTTATTTTATAAAGTATCTAAACGCGAGATTATCTTCTTATGTATGTTTAATACACCGAGAAGTTAGTCTCGCGTTTATTTATTGCTTTAAAATAAATTTTTTTAAGTGACACTTGTCGGTTTTATCTTTCACGTAACACATTGGACTGTGATGCCCGAACATCTTCATCTCACAGGACGGAGACGCTCGAACAACGCATCGCATAGAGCCGAGGCGTTTGAACACCGCTATCTCTCAGGGTAGAGGATTTTAAGCAATTTTAACAGGAAGTGTTTTGTGCAATATTAAAAATATCAAATAGTTATAATGGGTTCTTAAAGTTTTACTTAAACGCGATAAAATATAAGTGTAAGTATAGATATAAATGTAAATACGAATGTAAATATGAATAAAAATATTTAAAAAATCGGGTCAAAAATGGATTTAAACGCGAAGGAGGAGAGAAAACACTTAAGAGGGCGGAAGCGTAAAGGGGAAGTGAGATTTTGGGGAAAGGTGGAGGGAGTCGGTTGAGGAGATGAGGGATTGGATTGTGTACAGGGTTTGGGGGATATGTTGAGGAGGTGAGGGGTGAGGTTGTGAGGTGTGCAGGGTTTGGGGGAGTGTTGGAGGGTTGTGGGTGAGGGGGGATCAAGTTTTATGAATGCCTTGACAGGGAATAAAAAACATTTTATCCTTTAAAAAAAGGAGAAATAAGCATGAAAAAAGGATTTGTTTTGGGTTTGATGTTGGCAAGTTTGGTTGGGAGCGCAATGCCCGTTTTAGCGCAGGAGTCATTTAACACTGACGATAAAGAATATGAGTTAATTGAAAAAGAGCGTGAAGAATATCGCAAAGAAATAGAGAATGAACTAACCGTCGTTGAAAACGGGGTTAGAAGATATAAAACTTTTGAAGAACGAAGAACTGATCTTAAAAAGAAGTGCGATCAAATTAGGCAGAAATTTGTTGATAAATTTAATCCGGATTTAAAGTTCAAGTTCAAACAAAAAGCATTAAATCATCTTCTTTATGGTGGTGGAGATAGTATTGGATATACCTATCATATTATTCGAAAAGATAAGATATATGTCACATTCAGAGATACAGATACATTTTATAATCCTCTTCATAATTGCGAAATTCTTATCGATAAAGTGGATTTCACAGCATTAAAATGCAAATACACAGATAGCAATAGAGAAATTATATTATCATACGAAAAAATAGGCGAGTACAATACTGTCATTGAAAAAGATTACAATGATCTAAATGAATTGTATAAAAACGAAAATGAGTTCGGGCAGGAATATTGGAGTGTTGGACTTCAAGACGATTGTTTATTAGATCCAGTTCAATAAAAAAAAGAGGCTTATCGCCTCTTTTTCTTTTGATATTTTAAAAAGAGTGGTCGGAATATATGAATATTCTTTTTAATATCTTCTCTGGTTAGTTTGTTATTTCGAAATTTAAAAACAGATTCATCCTTAAATAACGATTCCATATCAACATCCCCAATGGAAGGATCAATTGCCTCATATCCTCGAATTATAACCGCATTATTTCTTTTATGCCCAACACCCTTACGGCTGATTTCATCTAAAAACGTTTCATAATCACCTTTCTTTAAAGCAGTTAAGGCTTTATGCCATCCGCTTTGTTGACCTTTCCCACGATATAAAGATGAACCAGGGTTATAATCCAAATCCATTAAAACTCTTTGAATTGGGCGCGGTAACTCAAACAAATTAATTTGATATTGATCGAGCGCTTGAATCAATGGTTTTAATCGCTCTGTTCGATAAACTTCATACACAAGTTCTTTAGCCTTTTCTTTTGTGATGGGATATTTTTCCTTAAAGGCTTGGATTAAATCATTGCTCTTTTCAATGCTAAATGGATTTTTTGTTAAATAATCTTCATAGTTCTTTTGTCTTGCCATTTCTTTCAAAGCGGTAACCAAGTTTTCAGAATCTTTTAAAAACATTTGATAAACATCCACATCTGGATATTTTTTTTGTAATTCATCCAAAACGCCGGATTTTAAAACACGTTCTTTAGTATCTAAAAGATAACCTTCACCAGCTGTGATAAGATATTTTGAATCCGGATAAGCACCTTTAACCGTGCCTTCATAAAATTGCAAATCAGGATAGATTTCATCAATCAAATCCGTGTATTCTTGACTATAAAAATCATAGCTATTGGGTTTAAAGGCAATGGGGTCATTCTCAATGCCTTGGCTTGACAAAGTGCCGGCATGAGCAGGTGTTGAGGCAAAAATTCTTTGCAACAAACTTTGGTTAGTTGGGGAATTTCCATATAAACGCTCTTCATCTTTGGCTTGATTCATCATATCCGTTAAT
>JAZNVO010000070.1:0-2291 GCA_045592885.1 Alphaproteobacteria bacterium | reverse complement strand
CAACCATGATCCAATTGAAAATCAATATATCACTTTGATTTTTAATTGCTTTTTTGTAAGCTTCTTCAAGCATATTGAGTTCAAAGAAATCATCAGAGTCTAAAAAGCTTAAATACTCGCCCTTAGCGACAGTAAGGCCAGCATTTCGGGCAACACCTGCATGTAAGTTCTCTTGTCTCATGACTGTGATGCGGTTATCTTTTGAGGCGTATTCTTTTAAAATTTCAAGTGAAGAATCCGTTGAGCCATCATCAACGCATATAATTTCAATCTCTTTAAGTGTTTGATTAACAACAGAATCCAAGCATTCGCGCAAATATTTTTCCACGTTATAAACAGGAATGATAACCGAAACTTTCGGTTCAAAATCAATTTTGTTTTGAATAACAATTTCAGCGGTTGTATCCGGATCACCTTCAGCGTTTTTAACGGTGATAATATTTTTTGTTTCAGCCATTTATTTCTTCCCTTTTACTTTAAATTTTTCAAGCGTTTATATTCTTGTTTAAGGCGATAATATTTTTCCTGCACGCGGATTGGTTTTGTTAAAATATGAGTGATTTTTGAGCCGATTTTATGCACTTTTTTAGAGACTTTTTTAACAAAACGATTGTTTCTGAGTTTAACTCTTAATCCACAAACGCGAATGATTTTATAGCGTTTGTCTTTTGAGTTTTTAATGGATAAAAGATGTTCAACGAAAGAACATCCGCCAAATTTTTTGCGCTTAAATTTAATCCGAAGACCAAACAAACGAACGATTTTATATTTTTTGTCATTCGACTTTTTAATCGAAAAAATCTTTTGATAGAAGGGTAAGTTTTGCTTAATATTTTTAGAATGAATTCTTTGATATATTTTTTTATTATAAAAAAAGTTTTCACTTAAATTATAAATCCCGAAATCTTTGAAAACTTCATTTTTGAGCCTATTTTTCAATTTTTCTTTATTTTCTTGATTTTGAAGTGTATCTAAATGCCAAAAGCAAAAAAGACACAGCCAGTTGATAAAACTTTTTTGAACGGATGCATAAAATCCATTTTTATCCATATATTTTTTCATGGCAAAAACGGCTTCTAAAAAACAGTTGGGGTCTTTATCCCTTGTTTCCGAAAGGGAAGAGCATGTGTTTCTTCTGTGCGTCACCAAAATATTGTCAAGCATTGTCATTTTATCAGCATGAAGCAACGACATAAAAACAAAAAAGGCGTCATTTGTTGAACGAAGATTTTGAAATTCCAATTTTGTTTTTTTCACAAAGCTTGTTTTATAAAGCTTATCCCAGCTCCACCCAACACAAAAATCAAAAACATGTCCAATGATGTCTTTATAGTTAAAAACTTCTTTTTCGGGCAAAAAATTCGTTTTTAATGTCCAGGGCATCGGTTCAATATTTTTTGTTTCTTCATCTAATTGTTGCGATCGGCAAATAGTGATATCCGCTTTTGTTTTTTCGGCTTTCTTATAAAGAAGTTCAAGCATGGAATGATCAAAATAATCATCACTATCCAAAATGGAAAGATAGGAGCCTGTTGCATGCTTCATCCCTAAATTTCTGGCAGCGCCGGCGCCTTTGTTTTCTTGAGTCAAGACTTTAAGGCGTGTATCTTTTTTTGCATAATCTTTTAAAATTTTTAAAGAAGAATCCGTTGAACCATCGTCAACCGCGATAATTTCAATATCTTTTAAAGTTTGGTTGAGAAGAGAATCCAAACATTCGTGCAGATATTTTTCCACGTTATAAACGGGAATAATAACAGATACTTTTGGCACTTTATAACTCCTTTAAAGGTGTAAATTTAACTATAGTTTAAATTTCATCATACAGGAAGAAAATTAACCTGTCAATATCAATAGATGGTATTTATAAATTAAATTTACCAGTGCCAAAAAGTGTTATTTCTTTTTAAAAATTCATTTGAAAATACCTTGTTTTTTGTTTTGAGAGAACAGCTTGTTTTCCCAAAATCGCAATCGATTTTCGTTTTCATATTCTTTAATCGGACATAACGAAATTGGGAACGGTAAAGCAAGCCATTTTTCATAATATGAACGTATAATAGGAATTAAATCTTTATTTTCATTTCGTTGAATGAAAAAGAAAAGATGAATCATGGGAGTTTTGATTGAGGCAATAATTTTTTTATCATTTGCGCTTAAATTTAATCTTGAATCCAAACAAACGAACGATTTTATATTTCTTATCATTTGAGTTTTTAATTGAAAAAATTCTTTCTATAAATGAAATTTTCTGTTTCGTCTTAAGGGAAAAATTTTCTGGATTTTTAATA
>JAZNVO010000069.1:0-4655 GCA_045592885.1 Alphaproteobacteria bacterium | reverse complement strand
ACTTGATTTAGCCCAATATCGTGAAGTGATGAACTTTTCACAGTTGGCTTCCGATCTGGATCCTTCCACTCAAGCGCTTTTAAATCGCGGTTCCAGATTAACGGAAATCATGAAACAAAAACAATATCAACCTTATTCCATGGCGGAAGAAGTTGTTTCGATTTTTGCAGGGGTGAACGGTTATTTGGATAACATTGATTTGGATAAAGTGGCCTTTTTTGAAAACACCCTTCAAGAAGAAATTCAAAAAAAACATCCGGATATTATTAAAAGCATCACGAATACAAATGATTTGACTGAAGAAACAAAAGAAAAACTTCAAAACGTTTTAAAAGAATTGTCTTTAAAATACGGGAACAACGATAAATGAGTTCACTAAAAAAAATATCAGATCGGATAAAAACAATCAAATCAACATATAAAGTGACCTCATCAATGAAAGTGGTTGCCATTTCAAGACTTAAAAAATTGCAAACTGCTTTTATGAAAACAACACCTTATATGACGGAAATGAACCGTATTATCCGCCGGCTTATCAGAAGCGCAACTAAACGACAGGATGATTTAATTTGGAAAGAAGATCCAACTATTTTACCTCTTCCCCGTTTGTTAAAAGGAAACGGAAAGGATCAAAAATATACATTGGTTGTAATCACTTCCGATGACGGATTGAGCGGCTCTTCCAATGTTCAAGTTGTTCAAAAAACACAAGAAGTTATCAAATATCTTCAAAAAGAGAAAAAAGACATCACTCTTCTTTGCTTTGGCACAAAGGGAGCTGAAATTTTAAAGCGGTTTTATCCGAATTACAGAATTATCACTGTTACGAGAAAAGTTTTTAATGCCGGTGAAAGTTATTTGGATGCCGAACGGCTTTCAAGCGATCTGACAAAAGCATTTTATCAAGACAAATTTGATGTTTGTTTGTTCATCTACAATCAATTCAAATCCGTTGTTTCTCAACGCCCGACAATTGAGCAACTCATTCCGGGGAAAATGTTTTCAGAAGAAAATCCATGGCAATTTTTAATTGATACAAACGATTTGGACTATATCTCAAGAGACGTTTTGGGTCAAAAGAAAATTGCATTGACACAAACATCGTTTTTGAAAGCATTCGGAAAAGGAGATATGTTTTCCCCGTTTGGCGCATTGGAATCCAGTCTTTTAAAACCTGCCACTCGAGACCCGGAAATGTATGATTACGAAGGAGGAGATTTAGGTATTTTGGAACGCATTCTACCGCAATATATGACGGCTTATGTGAACCGCGTGTTGCTTGAAACGGAAGTGGCAGATAATGCGGCTCGATTAATGGCGATGGATAACGCCACAAAAAATGCCAACGATATGTTGCATGACATGCAAAAAATTTATAGAAGAACAAGACAATCAAAAATTACAACAGATATTGCCGAAGTCGTTTCCGGCGCTATGGCACAAGAGCAATTATAAAAGGAAAAAAATAAATGACAAAAGAAACCAAACAAAAATATGTTTCAGAAGGAAAAATCGTCCGAATTACAGGATCAGTTGTTGACGTTTCGTTTAATGAAAAAGATTTGCCAAAAATTTATGATGCATTAATCACAAAAATAAATGAAAAAGACTTGGTTTTGGAAGTTGAACAATTGTTACCGGGGAATGTTGCAAGATGTCTTTCCATGTCCGATACAGATGGTCTTGTCAGAGGAAGCATTGTTCACAATACCGGCAATCCCATCAGCGTTCCCGTTGGTATGGGAACTTTGGGCCGAATTATGAATGTGACCGGTGAAGCATTAGATGATCGCGGACCAATTGAAACAGAAGAAAAAGAAGGTATTCATAAAGCCCCCCCCTCTTTTATGGATCAAGCACCAAATAAAGAAATTTTGGAAACGGGGATTAAGGTAATTGACTTATTATGCCCTTATCCAAAAGGCGGAAAAATCGGTTTGTTTGGCGGTGCCGGGGTCGGAAAAACTGTTATCATTATGGAATTAATCAACAATATTGCAAAAATGCACGGCGGTTACTCTGTTTTTACCGGGGTTGGAGAACGTTCCCGTGAAGGAAACGATTTGTATCATGAAATGGTTGAATCCGGTGTTATTGATTTAAAAGGTAAAAATTCAAAAGCTGCACTTGTCTTCGGACAAATGAACGAATCACCGGGGGCGCGTGCCCGTGTAGCCTTAACAGGACTGACAGTTGCCGAATATTTCAGAGACAATATGGCTCAAGATGTGTTGCTTTTCATCGACAATATCTTCCGTTTTACACAAGCCGGATCTGAGGTTTCTTCTTTGCTTGGCCGTATGCCGTCAGCCGTCGGATATCAACCGACACTTGCAACAGATATGGGTGCTTTGCAAGAACGTATTACCTCAACAAGAAAGGGATCTATCACATCTATTCAAGCGGTTTATGTGCCAGCAGATGATTTGACCGATCCAGCTCCGGCCACAACATTTACCCACCTTGACGCCACAACCGTTTTGTCCCGTCAAATTGCCGAACAAGGTCTTTACCCGGCTGTTGATCCGTTAGATTCAACATCAAGATTGTTGGATCCGACTGTTGTTGGTGAACGCCATTATGAAGTCGCAAGAGAAGTTGTTCGTGTGTTACAGGTTTATAAATCTCTTCAAGATATCATTGCCATTTTGGGGATGGATGAACTTTCTGAAGAAGATAAAAAAATCGTTGCTCGTGCCAGAAAATTACAACGCTTTTTAACACAACCGTTCACGGTTAGTGAAGTCTTTACAGGCAGAAAAGGGGTGACCGTTGATTTGAAAGACACAATTGAAGGGTGCGCTGCTATTTTGGACGGCAAATATGATGAGTTGCCGGAACAAGCCTTCTTTATGGTCGGCGTGATTGACGAAGCCGTTCAAAAAGCCAAAGAAATGAAAGCAATGGAAGGAAAAGTCAAAAATGCCTGAGCCCTCAAAAGCATTAAATCCGTTTGGCTATAATCCGCCGGAAGAAGCCCCAAAAAACGGGAAAATCCGTGTTAAACTCATCACGCCCTTATTTGAAGCAACAGTAATTGAAGCGGATAAAGTTTTGTTGCCTGCACTGGATGGTGATATTTTGATTTTACCGGATAGAGCACCGATTTTCTTTTCATTAAGACCGGGTCGTATGATTGTCTATAATCAGGGGGAAGAACCTGTTTCTTTTCTTATTTCAAGTGGTGTTTGCGAAGTTAGGCGAAATCTTTGTCCCGTCATGGCTTGGGGCGGTCGAGAAGACAAAATCAATCCGATAAAAATCAAAGAACAATTAGATGCAGCCCTGAAAGCTTTGCCGGCAAGCGATTCCATTGCCAAAACTGAAGCACTTTCCCGCATCAATTTCTTCAATATGGTTTTGAAAGAATTGAATTTCAAAGAAGAAAATTCAAAAACAACAAAGGGTCAGAAAAAAAATCTTCAAATGACACCCGAAGATTTGGGAAATTAAAGAAAAAAGGAAAAAAATGAAGCAGATTTATCTTTCTTTTCAAACATATATTAAAAATATGAATTTATTTAAGAAATCTGTTCTTTTATTTTTGTTAGGGGGACTTTCTTCTTTTTCATTTGCACCTTATTACTATATTCCTTGCGTTTTTTTCAGCCTTGTTTTGTTGATGTTTTATTTAAATCAGGCAACAAAAATAAAAGAAACGATTCTTTTTTCGTTTTTTTACGGGGCGGGCCTTGGCATTTTTTCATTGAAGTGGATTTGTAACGCCCTTTTGGTGAACGGCAGTCAATATCAGATTTTTATCCCTTTTGCTTTAATCGGATTTGGTCTGTTTTTCGGTCTTTTTTTCATGGCACCAGCATTCCTTTCTTTTTTCTTCCAAAAGGGAGTATCCCGATGGCTTGCTTTTTCTTGTTTCTTTGTCTTTTTTGAATGGCTTCGTTCTTGGATTTTTACCGGTTTCCCTTGGAATCAGTTGGGAAACATTTGGACGGGATTTTTACCCTTTTTGCAAACTGCATCTATTACCGGCGTGCTGGGACTTTCTCTCTTAACAATACTTTGTTTCACTTCATTTGCTCTTTTACCACGAAAAAGAGAGGTTTTTTTTATGACGGGTCTTTTTGTCTTACTGTCTTTTTGCGGACAATTAACCCTCCTTCAAAACAAAAATGAAATGGTTTGGGGCGTTAATTTACGCCTTGTTCAACCGGATATTCCACAAAGTTTTAAATGGGACCCACAGAAAGCAGCAGATAATTACAATACACTTTTGTTATTATCCAGTCAAAACAATCAAAAAATCACTCATGTGATTTGGCCCGAATCGGCAATGCCATTTTATCCCGAAATTGATGAAATTGAACGAATGCGATTAATGGGAGCATTGCGTCAAGGGGCAACCTTGCTTGCCGGCGGTATGCGAGTTGTAAATCTTAAAGAAAGAGAACTTGCCAATTCACTTTTCATCTTTGATCATTTGGCAAATATTGTCGGATATTATGATAAATCCCATTTGGTTCCATTTGGCGAATATGTGCCGTTTAGAGAAACACTCGGTATCGACAAAATAGTCCCAATTCCGGCTGATTTAAAAAAAGGGAGCGGTCTTAAAACACTTTTTGTTCCCAAAGCACCACCCGTTTCTCCTCTTATTTGTTACGAAGTAATTTTTTCGGGAGCTGTAAAAGAAGAAA
>JAZNVO010000068.1:0-2211 GCA_045592885.1 Alphaproteobacteria bacterium | reverse complement strand
AATTGAAACTAAAAAGAGGGAACAGGTGATTTATTTATTAAGACATGGGCAAACTGATTGGAATAAAATGGGCAGAATGCAAGGCCAAACAGATATTCCTTTAAACCAAACGGGAAGGGATTCGGTTTATAGTTGTGTTCAAGATATTTTGAAAGCAGGGGTAACAAGAATTATTTCATCGGATTTGATGAGGGCCAAACAAACAGCTGAAATCATCAATTCATATTTAAATGTCCCGGTGAATACGGATAAACGTTTGCGAGAAATTGGTTATGGTGAGATTGAAGGTAAGTTGAAGGCGGATATTTCAGATCAAACCTGGCAACTTTTTAATGAAAATCCTTCCAAAATTGGTGCCGAATCTTTTGAAGAAATTTATGCGCGCGTTAAATCTTTTTTTGAGTCTATAGAAAATGAGGATAATGTTCTTATTGTAACACATGCCGGATTTATCAGAGTGGCTCTTTATTTTACAAAAAACAGATTTGCTTTTAATTCAGATGATTATAAAAAATCATATCGAGATTTGAAAATCCCAAATACCACACTGATCCCGTGGATTTAACACGTTTGAGTTTTATTGTCTTCCTCTTGACTCAAGGGTTGGTGTTTTTATTGAAAAACGTTTGATTTTAAATTTGTTTGGATTGTTTTTTTTATAAAAATCGTCAATTTGTTGTGTGTCATTGAAATAGATATGTCCCACTTGAGATTGGTTCAATAATCAGTATCTTTTGATCAATAATCAACACATTTTGCGTGGTTGTTTGATTTGACAACTTTTTGATGAAAAGGTTTTTTGAAAAATGATCAATAAATATATTTTTTTTAAATGAATATATTGACTTTGTTTTGTATTTAATTTAATACTAAATTAAGTATTAAATTTGAGGTTATAAACTATGTTAAATATTATTGAAGATATTCTTCCGCTTAGTGCTTTCAGACAACAAGCTTCTGATATTATTAAAAAAATTCAAGTAAAAAGACGGCCGACTTTTATAACGATTAATGGAAAAGTTGAAGCCGTTCTTCAAGATGCTCAAAGTTATCAGGCGATGTTGAACAGAATTGACGAGTTGGAAACATCTTTAAACGGCCCTTATCGTGTGGCTGAAGTGACAGGGGATTTAATTCAAATGGAAGATGTTTTTAAGGATATTCAAAAAAAACTTAAGAATATTTGAGTTTTATTCTTTAAAAGAAAATTGTCATTGACATACTTTTTTATTAATGCGTTTGAATAGCTTGAACCTATATGGTTAAAAAAAAGCCCTTTTCTGATAAACAAGAGAGGACTTTTTTTAATGGTGCCGCTAGTGAGAATCGGACTCACGACCCCTCCCTTACCAAGGGAGTGCTCTACCACTGAGCCATAGCGGCAATAGGTGTATTTTTATCCAAAAATTTACTGCTTGTCAAGATATTTTTAAGTATTCTTTAAAAAAAATTGTTTGACAATTTTGCCCTCTTTCTTCATCATGAATTTAACGATTTAATTTATAATTAGGTGATAAGTATTTAAAATGAAAACAAAAATTAAACAAGAATTATCCGAATTTAAAGAATTTAAAAAATATACGCCTTTTGTTCAAAAAGAGATTCTTGAAAAGGATGATGATTTTTTATGTGACGGACTTTCTTTATTTGATGAGTCTGAAAAACTTGTTGGAGAAACGAAAAGTTGGTTAAATGTCGGATATAATATCAAAAATTCTCAATCAAGATGTTTATCTAATTTATTCCCATATCAGTTTGAATTTAAAGGGTTTCAGCTCAAAAGTTTGGAGGCATTTTTTCAATGTTTAAAGTTTAAAGATCCTGAGTTACAACGATATCTCTTTGATTATGCGGGGATTGATGCCTATCATATTCAAATAGCAAGTTCTTATAATTGGAAAGAAACCGGCATTTTATATTGGCAGGGGGAGCCGATACATAGATTAAGTTCTTTATATGAGGATTTGGTTGATGAAGTTTATATTTCAGCTCTACAAAATCCTTTATATCGCTCTATTTTGAAAAAAACGGATAAATATATTTTACATTCAATCGGTAAAGAAAATCCGATGGAAACTGTTTTTACACGGTTTGAATTTGAACGGGAATTAAACTTGCTTTCTTTGTTTTTAAAGGAAAAAGAGTCTGTTTAAAATGTTTGTTAAAAGTGTTGCCCCTTCATATATTGTTGTGATATAATAAAAGAATAAC
>JAZNVO010000067.1:0-3125 GCA_045592885.1 Alphaproteobacteria bacterium | reverse complement strand
ATATTTGTATGCATATGACCCGATTTAACCCCTGAAAAATGCCCAATAATCGGCATACCGAGTTGATATAGATCACCAACAGCATCTAATGTCTTATGTACAACAAATTCATTTTCGCTACGCAATCCTTCTTTATTCATCACCTTGTCACCATCAATAACAACAGCATTATCAAGAGAACCACCTTTAGCCAAACCCATTGAACGCAACATTTCAACTTCTTGAGCAAAACCAAATGTTCTTGCATAAGCAATTGCCTCTTTGAAAGAGCGTGTTGATAAAACAATTGAATATTCCTGACGACCGATTGCTTTTGACTTTTGAAAATCGATCATAAAATCCACAGATAAATCTTTTTCGGCCGGATAAAGACAAACGCTTGCCCCTTTACCATCATCAAAAGAAACTTCTTTCAAAATTTTGATTGCTTTTAAAGGAGCATCTTGTTTCACAATACCGGCACATTCAATTAACGTTACAAAATCAGAAGCAGATCCATCCATTACAGGAACTTCAAAATTATCCACTTCAATCAAAATATTTGTGATTCCAAAACCATTCAAAGCAGCCATCAAATGTTCAATTGTGCCTACAGTAACACCATCTTTATTTCCAACACAAGTGCACATTCTTGTGTCAACAA
The DNA here is from genome assembly GCA_045592885.1 of Alphaproteobacteria bacterium. Taxonomy (GTDB): domain Bacteria; phylum Pseudomonadota; class Alphaproteobacteria; order CAAHEQ01; family UBA3637; genus RGIG4140. The sequence goes on along the minus strand of JAZNVO010000067.1, from coordinate 2,482 downwards.
CTGTATTTTCCGAAACAGGGATGATATTGTCTTTATCTGTTACATCCGTTCTTTTAAAAACAATACCAAAACCGATTGGGGCAGGGCGAAGAGTCATATGAACTTTCACACCGCTATGTAACCCAACGCCCACACAAGGAATAGCGTTTTGCAATGTTTTTTCACAATTTCTGTAATCCGTTAATGTTTTAATTTCTGCAATCATGAATGATCTCCTTGAACTAAAATCGTTAGTCAAAGAATACTTTTTTATATAAATTTATGCAAATCAATGATTATTTCAAATTGTTACAATTAGCAAAAACACAAATTTATCATTACTTTTCAATACATTAAATCAAAAACATCTTTTAACTTGACTTATATTTAAAAATAAATCAAACTAAAAATATGAAAATAACCACAAAAATAAAAAAAGCGGCTCAGCAATCAAAAGTCTTTAGATACAGAACGTATAAAAAGATTAACGGAGTAGGGCACCGTCAATTAACCGATAGAATATTTTTCTCAACAATGTTCTGTCTTCTTTCGTTAGGTTTAATTGTTTTATTCTCAAGCGAAAAAGAAAAAGAAACCCCTTCTTCCATCCCCCAAGAAGAACAAGAGATCATCCAATCACAAGAACAAGAAGTTGTTCATCCAGAGTTAGGGGATGACCCGGTTGTTGAAGAAACACCGGAACCTTCTTTAACTGATTTAGAAAACAAAGTTATATCTAAAGAGGCAATTTTATCGACTTATGTATTGAAAAGCGGAGAAACATTTTCAACATTCTTGAAAAAGTCAGATATAGCACAAGAAGAACATCCAGCCATTTTAGAAAATATGTCAACTCTTGTAAATTTGACCACTCTTCCCCAAAGCACAATTATTCTTTCTTTTATGGATAATAATAAAAAGTTTTTAGGTTTGGCCATTCCTTTAGCCGGAGAAGAAGTTGTTGCAGTGATAAAAATGCAAGACGGCTCTTTTGTTCCATTCACCCACACTGGTCAAGTTGCTGTTCAACAAGAACGAATTAAAGGTAAAATTGAACGCACCTTTCAAGGATCTGCTCAAAAAGCAGGCGTTCCTCAATCGATTATTACACAAATAACAAATGCATTAGATGGTGAATTTGATTTTCGCTCCAATATGCGTAAAGGAGACACTTTTGACATTATTTACACCAAAAAAGTAACCCCTAGCGGTATTGAACTTGATATTGATAAAGAGCTTGTTTTTATTGGTCTTCAAAACGGAAAAAAGAAAATTTATCGTTATTTATATAAAAATTCAAAAGGTGTCGCCGGATATTATAACCCGTTAGGCCAAAGAGGAGAACAAACCATAGCGCAACGACCGGTTAAAGCAATTCCGAGATTATCATCCCCCTATGGATGGCGCAGACATCCAGTTTTAATGTATCGATTATTCCATAGTGGCGCTGATTTGGCTTGCCCCAGAAACACACCGATTTATGCTGCCGCTGATGGTGTAATCACACAAATCGGACGTAAAGGGGCTTATGGCAAATATATCAGAATCAAGCACGGTGGTGGATATGAAACAGCTTATGGGCATATGAATGGGTTCAGAAAAGGATTAAAACGCGGTTCTCGCGTCAAAAGAGGGGAAGTCATTGCTTATGTTGGAGCGACGGGACGCGCAACAGGTCCACACCTTCATTTTGAAGTATGGAAAAACGGAAAAACACAAAATCCACTGCAAAAACATGTTATTGCTGGATCACAATTAAAAGGATTTGAGATGGATCAATTTAAATCAATGGCAGAATCCATTCATCCGGATTATTTAGAACATAGATTTGGAAAAAATCCCCCAATTCCACCAAAAAAACCATAAAAAGGAACCCTTCCAACATAATTGGTTTTTCTTATTGACACAAACAGCGAGTCACCAGACTCGCTGTTTTTTCATATCTTTTTCATTAAAAACATTAATCAGAAGAGCTTGAATTCCCGCCTCCCGATATTCCACCACCTTCCGATGTTGAAGCAGCAACACAAGAATCCCCATTTGGAGTTCCCCAACTAGCACAACAGGTTCCATCTTTCCATTGACCACTAGCATTTTTACAACAAACACTTTTTGCAGTCCAAACATCATTTGTTTAAACATTTTAGGTGTATTCCAAAGTTGATCGCTTCGGGCGGCTAAAGAAGGATTAATTTCATCGATGGATACTTGGTTAAAAAATGCAATACTCATCCCATAACCTGACTTCAGAGTAATAGAAATCACTCCCTTTCCGCCACAATCTGATCCAATACCTCTTTTTTCTCTTGGATTAATAAGACGGTCATACGAATAAACAGGATGCCCTAATGTCCGATAAAGCTCAATTTGTTGTTTAGAATAACCGGTTAAATCAAACCCCAGTTCACTTTTGCTCAAGATTTTTTCACACATTGAATAAGATAACCCCGTCATCCGAACGGTCCAAAAATTTTCATTCTCCGCTCTAACCCATGCCGGGGCA
>JAZNVO010000066.1:0-4988 GCA_045592885.1 Alphaproteobacteria bacterium | reverse complement strand
CACAATAAGAATGAACCAAAAGATGTTTATTGTATGTTTTAATGCCGAGGCGGTGATGCCGGTATGGCAACAGCCACAGTCAGTTTTTTGACATAATGATTTCATTTGAAAAGAGTTTTTTGCCCCATGATTTTTCTTTTTTAAAACACGATCAAGCAAAATACCGACAAAAAGGGCAATGACAGTTTTATAAAAAAGAATTGAAAGAATGATTTTTGTTGAAACACCGTTTGAAATTAAAATTGGGAGCATTTCATCGGATGTTGCTAATAATAATGTGATAAACGTGCCTGTAGAAATGAGACGAGTGGCATAAAAATTAGCCCCAGCAACACTGAAGCCACATTGGGGGATCAGTCCGATTAAAGAAGCTGTTACGGGAGCAAAAACAGACTGTGTTTTTGAAAACAGCACATTTATATTTTTTGTGTGTTTTTCAAGATATTCAAGGATGAGATAAGTAATGAAAAGATAGGGCAAAAGAAGAAGGCTTTCTTCAACCGAATGAAAAATAACATCAAAAAATGAATTGTGTTGATGCATGATTATCCTTTATGAGTAAAATTTATAAGGTGTAAATTGTTTAAAAAATCCGTTACCCGTGTATCTAAAATGATATCTTGAGGGCGAATAGTATTTGAAATGTGGATATCGGATAATTTTCTTGTTCTGCTCAAAGCAACATACATTTGACCATGAGCAAAGGCTCCTTTGTTTGTATCAATAATAACTTTATCCAATGTTTTTCCTTGGGCTTTATGGATGGTTAAAGCATATCCGAGTTGTAAAGGAAATTGCGTAAAAGAGCCGGTTTCTTTTTCGGTAACCATGTCTGTTTTGACATCATAATCATAACTGAAACTTTGCCAGACTTCTTTTCCAACGGTAATAATTTTATTTTCTCGAAGTAAGCGAACGATTAGGTAATCTTCTTTCATATCAATGATTTCACCCATAGATCCATTGATAAAAAATGGAGGATTGTTTTTGTTAAAAAGAACAAGGGCTCCTTTTTTTAAAATGAGGTTTCGAGGGGCAGGGGTGTCTTGAGCTTTTTCAAATGTTCCCTTGGCGCTGGCCGTATAAATTTTTTCTTCATTTTCAATTTGACGAAGTCGATTTTGATTAATTTTTTCAGCAGTTTCCCGATAAGGGGTGATGGTGACGGCTGTTTTTAACGTCTGTTCATCATGAAATTTCAGTTTATTAAAAATTGAAAGGGTCGTTGAAAGATTTGTTCTTTCTCGGATATCTTGCAAGTATCTTAAAAGAAGATTATCATTTTGTCGATAAACTTTTTGAAATTCAAAAAAACAAAATCCCGTTTCTTGAAAGCATTTGGCATCAAAAAAGAAAGCGTTTGAAAATCCGTATTTTTTTTGAAATACATGATAAGTTGTTGTTTTAATAACAGGGGGTAATTGGCATAAATCACCAACAAGAATCATTTGAACGCCCCCGAATGCTGAAAAATCGCCACGTACTTTTTTTAATAAATAATCGATGGCATCCAAAATATCCGGTCTGACCATAGAAATCTCATCAATGATAATCATATCTGTTTTTTGAAGGATTTTAATGGTCTTTTTTTTCAATTCAACCTGTTCCTTAATGATGAAATCACTAAGAGGAAGTTGAAATAAAGAGTGAATTGTTGAGCCGGCGATATTAAGGGCGGCAATCGCAGTTGGACAAAGAATCCTGATTTTTTTTCCTGAATTGTTAACAAGATATTTGATGAAAGTTGATTTCCCGGTTCCGGCTTGACCTTGCAAAATATAATTGTCACAGGTGTTTTCAATTTTATGAAACAACACATGTTGTTCGGTACTAAGTGAAATACCGGTTAAATCAAAATAAAGCTTCTTTTTTTTCATGGGCTGAATAATAGCTTTTTTTTCATTAAAGGTCAATAAAATAAAAAATCTTGTTAAAAATGAACTTTTTTTATACGATATCGTTATAGAGTTTAGGAGGTTATCGAATGACTGATATTTCAATGTTGCTGAAAGAAGCTAAACCGCTTTATTTGAAACGAAAAAAACAACGACAAGTGATAAAGAATGCTGTTGTCGGTATGTCGATGTGTTTTTTGTTGATTGGATTGACTGTTCATAATTTTTCAAACATAGGCATTAGAAATGACGTGAATGACTTATATGTTTGTCTTTATGATGAGGCGGATTATGAATCCAGATTTGATTTAAAAATAGCTTCGGATGATTTTTATCCGGTGGATGAATATGGGTTAATTCTGGTGAACGCATGACACATATATTAAATGAAGTTCGTTCAAAAATCAGAAAATCCATCAAACAGGTAACGGGCACCTGTAATGAAGATTTGGAACAAGAAGTTCTTTTGAAGATTATTGAAAATAAAGATAAATATAAAGAAGAAGGAAAGTTTGTTGCCTGGGTGAAAATTATTGCACAAAATCTTGCAAAAGATATGTTTAAAAGTGCCTATTTTAAAAACAAACAAAATACCTGTAACATTGATGAGATTCAAACCGAAGATAAAAAGTTATTATCCCCGCTTGAAGTTCAGTTGCAAAAAGAAAGGCAAAAAATCATATTAAAAGCAGTTGATTCCTTACCTTCAAAAATGAGGCAAGTTGTCTATCTTTATGAATTTGAGGAATTAAGTTATGAAGAAGTGTCTCAAAAATTGGGTATATCAGTCGGAACGGTAAAATCCCGTTTATTTAATGCCAGAGAAATCTTAAGTAAAAAATTATCACATTTGAAAGGAGAATAACATGAAAAAATATTTATCACTGATGCTTATGGGAATGATTTTATCTTCAACTCCCTTACTTGCTAATGTTGAAACCGTTGGGTCATCTGACGATCATTCTGCTTCAATTGAAAAAGTTGATTATAAAGAAATGCGTAAACAGCATTTAAAACAAAAACATCGAGAAAATTTTGTTAAGCGTTTGAATTTGACCGAAGAACAACAAAAAAGGGCTTCGGAAATCAGAGAAAAAACTAAACCACAAATGGAAGAAATTTTTTCAAAAATGAAAGAATTGCGAAAAAAGGCTGATGAAATTAGAAAAAATAATCAAAAAGAATTCGAAGATTTGTTAACTATAGAACAAAAAGAAGAATTAAAAAAAATGAAAACAGAAATTAAAGAAAAAAGAAGGATTAAAAAACATAAAAATAACTAAATAATAAGTTTATGATTTTTTTACAGAAAAAAGTAAAAGAGGGAAAATTTCCCTCTTTTCTTTACAAAAAGATTGCGTCTTTTAATAAAAAGAATTACAATATTTTCAATCTGTGAAAGAAGAAGCGCTGTTGGCAGGCAGAAAGGAGACTTTTTTATGTTGAAACGCATCAAAAAAACTTATAAACGCAAATATACGAGAAGGAAGCAAACACCTATATTTGATCAGGGGAATTGCTTTTTATCTGAAAGCGAAGATAAAAGACGGCGCAAACATTTGAGTTACTTTATTTTGTTTTTGGCTTCTTTGTTGGTTATTATTCCCTGTTTGTTTTTGTTGAAAACGCGTATTGAACAGAATGTGTTCATTGATTCAGAACAAGAAATTTTAAAAGAGCAGAAAGCGGTTACCATGGTCATGCTTTTTTATCGGCATGAAAGAAGTTATCCGGAATATTGTCAGTCATTAGGGTTGCCATTGGTTAATTATCCGAAAGTATTTTCTTCGCATTTTGCTCCACATAGGGACGCATTGGATCTCTATTTGAAAGAAAAAAGAGGATTTGGTTTAGAACCGGCTTATCGTCGTTTAAAAACAAAATTTGGACAAGTTATTCCTAAGTCGGTTGCACTGAATTTTGAAAAAATGGCAACAATTCTTTCCGATTATCAGGATAAAAACGTTAAATTATCTCATCAAGAGATTTGTGGTATTTTGGAAGAACGGTCTTTAGATGTTTTAAAAACAGCCGTTAATCCCGATTATGAAACGATTGAACACACTTTTAATGTTTTAAAATCCGAATAAATTAAAAAAGCGATTTGATTTTTTTTATGGCTTTTTTGAAAAATCCATCCGCATCCGCTGATGATGATTTTAAAGCAAGCGTTCGACCGAACTGTTTGTTATAATATTCAATGTCTCCATTTGGGTTTTGGAAACTGAATAACTTATCTTTTTCACCTAAGAAAATATATTTATCGCCGTTTCTTAATCTTTTAAAAACATTTTTTTTATCTGTTGGTTCAAAATAATCCACAAACTCATCGTGTTTGATGTAATAGCCACCTTTTGGAGTGTTGAAGTTTTTACATTGGCGTTTATAGGTGAGTTCTAAAGTATATTGATCGACAAGCCCGGATGTTTTATTCGCTTCAACCATTCCTTCCAATCGATCACAGTCCGTTTTGAGAGTTTCCGGATTTTTAATGCCAATTCTTTTTAATAAATTATTACTTATTGTATGAGCATTTGATTTAATTTGTGCATAATATTCTCTTGAATTTGTTCTGTGACGGCGTAAATTGAATAAATGTTCGTTCAACATTCTGAGTTTTCCGCCTTTTGAAAAGATTTTGGACCAAAAATCATAATCTTCACTTGACATAAGCGTTTCATCATATCTGATATTGTTTTCTCTTACAAATGAAGTTCTGAAAAAAGATATATTTGTGTAATAATTTCTTAAATGAAAAATAATTTCAAAACGGTGTGGGGGAACCCAGTTATTTAAACCGTTTTTTTCTTTCCCCATTTCCAGATATAAAGCATTTAATGCCATAACATCATCATGTTTTTCAAGATATTCAACATGTTTTTCAAGCCGGGTTGGTAACGAATAGTCGTCAGAATCCATAATGGCAACATATTTTCCTTTGGCGGCATCTGTGCCTCTGTTTCTGGAATAAGAGATGCCTTTGTTTTTTTCATTTGTTAAAATTCGGATACGTGGATCGACTTGAGCATAAGATTGAAGTAAATTTGCCGATCCGTCCGTTGATCCATCATCAACAATGATAAATTCAAATTT
>JAZNVO010000065.1:0-4945 GCA_045592885.1 Alphaproteobacteria bacterium | reverse complement strand
GGACAAAAATGGTGTTACTTTATTGCACTATGCAGCAGAGGTTGGGAACAAAGATGTTGTTTCTTGTTTGCTTTTAAATGGAGCTCAAAATTTTGGAGTTGGGGCAGATGTTGTTATCAATGGAACTCAAGCTATTCAAGGGTACACTCCTTTGCATTTGGCTGCCAAAAACGGGCATAGAGATATTGTGCAATATCTGTTAAATGCTGGGGCAAATTCCCAAAGCAGAACAAGGTGGCGGGGGATGTTTCGGGGCGATACACCGGCTGAAGTTGCAAAAACAGATGAGATTGAAAGATTAATTGATAGCTCTTCAAATTATACAACGGAAAGGATATATCACTATCTGAAAGATATAAGAGCTGATCAGAGCAATACTATTTTGTCTCTTATTCAAAATGGAACGAATTTAACAAGAAGAATAGGGTCAAATCAATCCACGCTTTTGCATATTGCGATTTCTTATGAGGCTTCAGAAGAGGTTGTTAAAGCATTGGCTGATTCCGGTGTTTTAATTAATATGCAAGATGGAACAAAGAATACGCCTTTACATATAGCTGTTGAAACTTCTTCCCCTGAAATATTGCAACATCTTATTCAAAGGGGAGCCAAAGTTGATGTAAAGAATATTCAAGGCGAAACACCGTTGCTTAAATTGATTAAATCAGATAGATTTTCTGCTCAAAATGTTGACTGTTTGCTTTTAAATGGAGCAGATCCAAAGGTGACGGATTCAAGAGGCGAAACCGCTTTACATTATGCCACATTTGCCGGTCGCACAGAGATTATTGACTCTCTAATTGCGCATGGGGCTGATTTGAATGCGCAAACAGAATCCGGATATACACCCTTGCATAATGCGGTATTTCAAAAAAATCCCAAAGCAACATTTTTGTTGTTAAGGGCTGGGGCGGATATTACTCTCGTTGATCAAAATGAAAAAACAGCTTTAAGACATATTCGTGAAATTAATGCTCAAGGGCACAGTCGCACAGTTAATGGTGTTTGTGTTGAGTATATGTTGATGGCGCGTGAACAAACCGATAAAATGGATGAAGTCGCTTATTTAAGTTTACGTCAAGCGGTAACAAAAAATCAGTCCTCGGTTGTAAAAGCGTTGGCAACGATTTTTCAAGAAGGAGATGTTAAATTATCATCTGAAAATAAATTGGAATTGATTCAATTGGCCGGTTCCAATGACGCATTGAGAGAAGGCTTGTTGTCTTTACCTGTTGTGGCGCCTCAAAAACCATCACAAGAAGAAACAATAAAAGTGGAAGATGTAGTGATAACCCTTCCGGATGTTCAGGAAACGGATACAGCATTAGAAGGATTGCCTCCTCAACAATTGACACCGGAGCAATTACCGGTTAAACCAATGACATTGGATGAAAACACGGTTCAAGCGACAATCCCTCCACTGGATTTATCAATTCCGCCGGTTGACTTGACGGCTGTTTTGGAAGGGGTTGGGGTTAAAGCGCCGGCAAATCCACAGGTGACACCATCACCTCAAACGTCAATATCCACACAAGAACAGCAACTCGCTGAACAATCGGCACCTCAATCGGAAGTTGCTCCTCAAGAGGTTCAACAGCCGACACCTCAATCAGAAGTTGTCTTGTGTGAAGTTCAACAACCGGCACCTCGGTTGGAAACACCAAAGGATGTAACACAAACACAAAAAACGGTGGTGGAAAATCAAACATCTGTTGAAGAGAGTGAGCCTGTTCAAGAAGAGAAGACACTTCAAGTGATTCGTCATCGCTATGGTTCAACAGATCGAGAACATCAAAACGTTCTTGAACAAGCTCAAAGGCGCAATAGATCTCGGTTGAATTACAGACGTCGGGGGCGCCGTAATCGCTCTAAACCAACACCATATCAAACGGCTATTGATAATATTCGCCGAATGGAATCATTGGGACTTTTACCAAAAGGACCAAATGGAGAAAGCAATGCAGATGTGTATCTTTATCGCTTATATCAGGCTCAAGAATATTATCATCCGGATGAAATGTTGATGATTGAAAACGGAGAATATCGAAAGGTGAGAGATTTGTTCCGTTCAAATGATGGTAAATCACTTAATCGGGTTTATCGCAATTTGATTGCGGGTCGTTTAACTGATGAACAATTGAGGGCTTATATTCCAACGATTTTGGTTGCTGAAAGATGTATTGATGAAAAAGGATTTGATCGAACAAGGCATTCAAATTCTGTAAGAGGAAGAAGTTTCCGTCCGGGTAGATCAAACAGCATTCAAAGTGAATATGAAACAATCAATCAGGCCTTGCAAGCAACGGGAGAACCCGTTCCGGAATTTACCTCGTATGAACTGGACGCGAGAAAAAAAGTTGCCTATCAAGGGAATGGGTCAATGAATATAGGGTGAGTATGAGGTATTCATATAACGGGCAAAAAGATTTTCTTTGACTGTTTTTTTATTGTCAGATATAAATCTTTTGTTTCAAAATCAAAAGGTAATTGAAAAAATAGCTTGCAATCTGTTGCTATTTTAGAAAACTAAATTCTTTAAGGTTTGAGTGTTTTTTCTTGATATAGCAGATAAAAATTTAGCTAACTTGATCAACTGTAAATTCTTATTTTTTTGCTGAAAAAGAAAAAAACTTGCTTTTAAGCCGTTTTTGATTTAAAATTAAAGGATATAGGATAAAAAGATAATCTGCGTATTTGTTTTTTAGGGGGATGATTATGCGCTTATCTAGAACGGTGTTAAAAGAATTATCAAAAAGATATAAAGACGTTTTATTGAAATGTTTTTGTTTGAATGCATGCGTTTTAGGATATGCAATTTTTTCTTCTTCTAATTTATATGCTCAAACAATTATTCCAGATGGAACAATTGCTTCTCCTGTAAATTCAGGTGCTTACTCTACAAGCGGTAATATTTTAGAATTTGCTAATGGTATTTTTGAATTACCAGATATGCAATCTAATTTTAAGGGTGGTTCTACAGATAACACGATTAAATTTTCAAATGCAACAGTAAAATTAACGTCTGATTGGTACTCTTCTGATCAATGGGTCACATATTCCTATTTTTTTGATGATTCAACGGTTATTGACTTAAGGTATGATGAGTATGAGCATCAAGCAAAGATGACTTATAGGTTTGATAATATGATAGGAGAGGGGGCTTCAGTTGCTTTTTATGTTTCAGAGTCTGCGGGAAAGCTTATTTCAGATCGATTATATTCCGAAACAAGTTATTTAGCAGATTTTGATCCATTGCTTATTTCGATAGATCGTGTAACGAAAGATAAAGAATATAATCTTGTTCAAGTTTTAGATGGAAAAGCTGAATTTAATCCTTTATTTGAAGGTAAAGAAATTTATGCAGCCTCAACAAGTGGTTATGCAAGTCTTTCAAAAGTTGAAAGAAATAATGCTCAAAAGGAGGCTCTTTTACAATCAGTTCAATTCAAATATAAGGGGCTTACTGATGGTGAAACACTTGCTTCTTTGAATCAACACCAGGGAAATTCTGTATTTTTTCATGATGCGACAACATCATATAAAATATCAGGGGATTTAGGCGTAACTGGTTTTGGTGAAAAAACGGTTAAAGGTGTTGGTATTGATTCAAAAATCGTTATAAATAGTGATACTCCTGTTTCTATGTTTTATCTTAAAAAAGATTCAGAAGACTTGGGAAGAACTACTTCTCTTTTAGTTAAAGATTTAACAATTGACGGTGCAGAATCAGTTTTAATAAGCGAAAAAGAGTCTGGATCTGTTGTATTTAATAATGTGCAAATTTTAGGAAAAAATTCAGGACTAATTCAAAATGGCGCGTCTTTAACAGTTGAAAATTCAACGATTAAAACTTTAACAAATACCGGAACGGCAACCTTAACAAATACGAATGTGACAAGGGCTTTAACGGTTGCATCTGGATCTGTTAGCTTACGCAGTGAAACGCCGGAAAATTTGGTCGAAGTGAAAGGATTAACAACGGTTTCATCTGTTTTGGATATAAAGGGAGCGGGAACTGTTGTTTTGAACGGAGTGGATGGAACGGGACAGATTAACAACGCCGGTAATTTGGTTTTTAAATCTAAAAATCAAAATGAGCCTATTTCTCTTCAGTTAGATCAGGATTCTTCTTTCCTTTCGTTAAAAAATGAGGGAAATTCAACCATTGATTCCGGACAAAACTTTTTTAAAGATGTTGTTAATACTGGGACTTTGGTAAATAATGCAGAAATGATTGTCAGCTCAAATTTCAAAACAAATAATTTGGCTGGTAACGGAACGATTACAATGGCTCAAGGATCGGTTTTGAATGTTCCGCCTGAATTTGAAACAACCAATAATTTGATCAGCAAGGGGATGCTTTTTGGCGAAAATGTTGAAAAGGTAACCGTTAGTGATTTAACGATAGCCGAAAATTCAACTCTGGACATTAAAAATATTGATGTGACAGCAAATAATTTGTTAATGGCAGAAAACTCCGTTTTAAAAGTGACGTTAAATGGTTTTTCTGATTATGGAACAATTTCAGGTGAAACCATTCATGCGTTGGAAGGGGCTTCTCTTCAATTTAATTTCGGGAATGATTTTTCGGGTGGCGTCTATCAGATTTTGAATTTTTCTGAAATCATCTCTTTGCCATTAATTCAAAATATAAATGGATTGTATACGTTTATTGATTTAAAAGACGGAAGATACTCTTTTGAACAAAAAAATAATGTGGAAGAATTATCTAAATTAGGGGCGACTCGGAATGAAATAAACACCATATCTGCTTTGATGGAAGAAGGTGGAAACAATTCTTCTTTTAATGAAGTGCAAAGAAAAATGAAAGAATTGGTTCAATCGGGTGAGCTGTCTCAAATTCAATCAGCGATAAAAGCTTCCAAATCACTTAGCTCAAATATCAGCACTGTTGAAGTCGGATCGTAGCCATGTCGTTCTGTGA
>JAZNVO010000064.1:0-6370 GCA_045592885.1 Alphaproteobacteria bacterium | reverse complement strand
CTTCATATGAAGATTTGAAAGAACTTTTCGGTCAAACGATTGCCGATTTGGTTCGTGGCATGACAAAGCTTTCAAAGCTTGAAATCACACCGCAAGCCTCCAAACAAGCTCAAAATTTTCAAAAACTTGTGTTAGCTATCAGCGAAGACATCCGTGTTTTGCTCATCAAGTTGGCCGACCGTCTACACAATATGCGCTCCCTTCATATCAGAGCACAAGAAAAGCGCATTCGTATTGCAACGGAAACACTTGAAATTTATGTTCCGCTTGCCGAACGCATGGGGATGCAAGCCATCAAAGACGAACTGGAAGACTATTGTTTTTTAAATCTTTATCCGGATGCACACAAAACAATCGTTTCAAGGCTCAAATTTTTAAGTGAACAGGGAAAAGAAGACGTTGAAAAAGTCATTTCCCAACTTGAAACGGATTTAAAGGAACACGGCATTGAAGCCACTGTTAAAGGACGGGAAAAACGACCTTATTCCATCTGGCGAAAAATGCAAATCAAAAACATTCCGTTTGAACAGGTTTGTGACATTATTGCGTTCAGAATTATCGTCAATTCGATTGAAGATTGTTATAAAGCCTTGGGGGTCATTCACACAAAATACCCCATGATCGGCGGTCGGTATAAAGATTATATCTCCACCCCAAAACAAAACGGTTATCGTTCATTACATACGGGCGTTATCGGGCCGTTAAGTCGCCGAATTGAAGTTCAGATCAGAACAAAAGAAATGAATAACGTTGCCGAAATGGGTGTTGCAGCCCACTGGGAATATAAACAGGGGGCCTCAAAAGAAGGAACGCAATATCGTTGGCTTCGCGATTTGTTGGATTTGATGAACCGCTGTTCGGATCCAAATGACTTTTTGGAACACACAAAAATCGCTCTTTATCAGGATCAAGTATTTTGCTTTTCTCCCAAAGGGGATTTGATCACGCTTCCGAAAGGCGCAACTGCAATTGACTTTGCTTATGCCGTTCACTCCCGTGTGGGTGATACGTGTGTCGGCGCCAAAATTAACGGGAAAATCATCCCACTTCGAACGGAACTTCAAAACGGAGATCAGGTGGAAGTGCTCACAAATAAGAGTCAAACCCCCTCCCCTGAATGGGAACATATCGCCGTTACCGCCAAAGCAAAAGCAAGCGTTCGCCGATATATTCGCACATTAAAATATGAACAAAACGTTCAATCGGCCCGCAACCAATTCATCAATGAAGCCAAAGAGTTTGGTCTTACCTTCACGGATAAAGACTTGCAACCTTTGTTGCCAAAATATAAATCCTTTTTAAAAGCCGATCAAAATGAAGTGACGGATTTATTGGCAGCCATTGGCGCCGGCGTTGTCTCTTTTAAAGACGTTTTTCATGAATTGCATCCGGATTGTTCCAGATCAACGCTTAAAAAAGCGCTTTCATTGTTTAAGAAAAAAGAAACAAAATCAGATATTTCCGACAAGAGTATGCCGGTTACGGGGCTTATTTCCGGCATTGCTCTTAATTTTGCAAAATGTTGTCATCCGCTTCCGGGAGACAGCATTGTCGGAATTGTGACAACCGGCAAAGGCGTGACCGTTCACACGGCGGATTGTCCGAATTTAAACCAATATCAAGACGAACCGGAACGATGGCTTCCGATTGAATGGAATGCCTCTGTTATGCAAGATAAGATGTTGCCAGCTCGTTTGTTGTTGGAAGTGGAAGACAAACCCTCTGTTTTAAGCGAAATCACAAATATTGCCGCCAAACAAAATGTGGTTATCACAAATTTGAAACTTCAAAACCGAAAAAATGGTTTGAGCGAAATTTTGCTTGAAGTGGAAGTCAAAAACAGCTCTGCTCTCGATGTGCTCATTCAATCGTTAAGGTCCAGTTCACTTGTCTCTCTTGTTCATCGCTTAAAGGTATAACGGATATGATTATCGGAATCGGAACGGATTTGGTTCAAGTGAACCGCATTGAAATAACTTTAAAAAAATTCGGCACTTCTTTTGAAGAAAAGATTTTCACTCCCTTTGAAAGAGAGAGGGCTCAAAAATTGCCTGACAAAAAACAAGCCTCTTTTTATGCCAAACGATTTGCCGCCAAAGAAGCTTTTTCAAAAGCATTGGGATGTGGTATAGGAAAAGAAGCTTTTTTTCAAGATATTGAGGTTCGAAATGATGAAAAAGGTGCTCCATTTTTTGTTATTAAAGGCAAGGCTCTCACTTCTTTAAAAGAAAAAACAAAAGGTCAGCCATATCAAATTCATTTATCACTATCTGATGAAAAAGATTTTGCACTTTGTTTCGTTGTGATTGAAACAATCAACTGATCTTATTTTTATACTTTTTTATCTTTTCTCACAAAAAGATAAACTCATATTTTTTTATTCAACTTCTTCTTGAATCTGGCGCAAAAATAAGCCAAACCGATTTACATAAAGCCGTTTATTTAAAACGCCATCATATTGTTTCTTTATTTTTAAAACAAGGCGTAAACATCAATCATAATCAATATCCGTATCCGACTCCCTCAACCTATGCTGTTTTAAATAAAGATGAGAAAATGATTTCCCTTCTCATTGACAATAAAGCCAATCCCAATATACGCTTTAGTGAAAACTTCATTCAATGGAACCCAAAGGATGGTCCCTATCTTGATTTAAAATATCCCTCTGAAAGAGAGATAACTCCGCTTGAATATGCCTTTAAGCATAAAGCTTTCAATATCTTAAAGCTGTTAATTGAAAAAAAAGCAAATGTGAATAAAAAAAATGATTTAAGCGAAACGCCTTTGCATTTAGCTGTTAAAAATCATCAGTTGGAAATCGTTAAAATTCTTATCAAAAATAAGGCCGATGTGAATGCTATAGATGTGAA
This sequence comes from Alphaproteobacteria bacterium, assembly GCA_045592885.1. Lineage (GTDB taxonomy): Bacteria > Pseudomonadota > Alphaproteobacteria > CAAHEQ01 > UBA3637 > RGIG4140. Next base: position 3,500 of record JAZNVO010000064.1, on the reverse strand, counting down.
TGGCTGCACGGCATTGGATATCGATCTTAACAATGAAAGTTCAATCGAAGAAGACAAATGGAAGCGTATCACAAAAATACTTTTAAAGGCTGGGAACGGAAAAATTAAAGACAAAAAAGAAGTTGAACACTGTTTTATTGATTCAATTTACCGGAATGAATAATAAAACCTCTTTTAGCTTTTTTTTTAAATAAACTAATAATATCTTTTATCAATCAACTCGTCGTTGGAATAAACCCACTCACTCACCAAATTGCCATCTTGAAAAATTTGCCCCGTTCCTTCTCTCACGCCATTTTCAAGGGGAGCTCGAATTATAATATTCCCCCAATAAAGCTCATTGATTCCATGCAATAAGTCATTGACATAATTTTCTTTTTTTAACAATCTTCCCTCTTCATCATAATAAATGGCCGGCCCATTTTTTTTATCGTTTTTATAAGTGATAACACTTTCAATTTGCCCGTTTTCATAATAATTAATTTCTTGACCGTCTATTTTTCCCAAATGATATTGGCGCGTGCTTACAAGAACTCCGCTTTGGGGATGATAAACACTCGCCTTACCATGCGGATATTTCTCAGATAGCCTCCATTCCTTTGGATCGGCTAACATAAATTCACTTTCTAACTCCAAGATATTATTTTCGGTAAAAACTTGCATATAGCCACCCCCTCTTGGGTTAAAGACCTCCCTTTGTTTTAAGTTCCCATTCGGATGATAAAATAAAAACTCATCCTTAACTTCTTTTGTTTTTGAATCTGGTCTTAAATAATACTCAAATTCTTTTTGCTGATTCTTTGAATATTTCACAAAATAAAGCGTAATCCCTTTATGGTGCCGATAATAAGTTTCAACTTCGCCGTTTTCATAAAAAAACCATCGTTCACCCTCTAATTTGCCGTTCAAATAAAATGATTTTTCATATAAAAGACCATTTGCATCATAATCCACAACATGACCGGTATAAGGCTGATTATTCTTATCAAAACAAACTTCCACCTGAGGACAGTTCAACTCCTCAACTTCCGTGACAAGATATTCATCCTCGGCTTTAGAGGAAAATGAAACACTTAAAAAAAGCAAAAATATAAAAGCATATTTAAACATAGCCCCCTCCTATACCTCTATCATTTAGTTTATCATAAAATATAAAAAAACTCAACTTCTTCTTGATTCTTAAAGAAATATCAGGTATTTTCATTTTAAAATAAAATAAGTGGATAAGGATTTTTTATGACAACAAATTTAATCGTTATTTTTGACTGGGATAACACATTGTGTAACACGAAAAAAGCCGTTCATAAAGGCTTGGATGACACAATGAAACACTTTGGCTTTCCTGCCGTGACAGAAGAAGATATCATCAATGTGATGACAAGGCATCGGGGTGCTTTTTGGCAATCAAAATTCCCGCTTGAAAAACAAGAAGGGAAAACAAGCCTGCCCGAAGCCATTGAATTTTATGTATCGGCCTATCGTGCATACATTAAAGAAACAGCGCTTTTCAAAGATGCCCTCCCCTTTATCTTATGGCTAAAAGAACATAAAATCCCAATGGTTATTTTAAGCAACAAAAATCATGAAGCCTTGATTGAAGAAGTCAAAGATAAAGGTGTTTTTTCTTATTTTGACATAGTTCAAGGAACAAAAGGCCCCTTGGGCAAACCGGAAAAAGAATTTGCAGAGCCTATGTTAACCCAATTAAACCCTAAAAAAATCATTTTTATCGGAGATGGACAATCCGATATGTTGATGGCTGAAAATTTGGGGGCTACAAGTATTTTGGTGCATCATTTTGACAACGAAGTTCCATTTGATTTTTATTGCGAAACATTAAAAGAAGCCCAAGCCCTTGTTCAAAATTTGTTAGATAAAGAGGATTAAAAAAAATGCAACGCGATACTTGGAATTCAAAACTCGGATTTATTCTGGCAACGGCCGGCTCTGCCGTCGGACTTGGTAACATTTGGCGTTTTCCTTATCTGGCGGGAGAAAACGGAGGTGGAGCCTTTTTGTTGTTATATCTTCTCTCAGTTTTCGGACTGGGATATTTTTTGTTACTTTCAAAATTAGCCTTCGGGCGACTGGCTTCAAGCAACATTATTGACGGATTTAAAAAAGCTTCAAAAAACGTCGGCAAATCCTTTTCGCAAAATTATGGAAGATTTGCGGGATTTTTGACCATGTTTAACACCACTCTTGTCGCAAGCATTTATCTCATCGTTATCGGCTGGACTTTGTTTTACACCGTTCACACGTGTGGCTACCTTTTAAATATCAACACAATTTTACCAACCAAAACCGTTTTTGAACAATTAACAACATCTTTTTTTGAACAATTTTTGTTCGGAACGCTTTGCGCGCTTATAACGGCCGGCATTTTGATTCAAGGGGTCAAAAAAGGGATTGAAAAAATTTCTTTAATTTTAATGCCCCTGCTCTTTTTGATTTTGATTTTTATGATGATCAGAATCTTTTTCATTCCAAATGCCATAGAAGGAATCAAATTTTTCCTCATTCCGGATTGGGCCCATATGGGATTTAAAGAAACGGGTTTTGAGTTCAAAACATTTGCGGATTTGTTTTTAAAAGCGCTGGGTCAAGCCATTTATTCCCTTTCAATGGGATTGGGTGTAATTTTTGTGTATGGCTCTTATTTATCCAAAAAAGAAAACATTTTAAAATCGACAAAACATATCGTGATATTGGACACATTAGTGGCTTTTATGGCCGGACTGATCGTCTTGCCGGCCGTTTTTGCTTTTAACTTGGGACCAAATGCCGGACCAACCCTCACTTTTATCACACTGCCTTTTGTTTTTGAAAAAATAACGGGTGGCATTTTCTTTATGTTTTTGTTCTTTTTATTGCTTTTTATCGCCGCCCTCACTTCGCTGATCTCCATTTATGAACCACCGGTTAACTTGTTGATTGAAAAAACAAAAATGACCCGTCAAAATGCCGTTTTTCTTGTAACCGGCCTCAACATTTTGGGATCATTTATTGTTTTGTTATCTTTCACAAAAATATGGGACTTTAAAATTATCAAAATGGATTTGTTTGACTTTTTTGATACGTTAACCGGCACCTTCACCATGACATTTACTGTTTTGTTCATTTCACTTTTCATGGGATGGGGCATTTCAAGCGGGTTAATCCGAAGCTTAAAACAAGGCTCAATAAAAGAACCGTCTAAATTTTTCAGACGATATCTGCGCTTCACCCTTCGCTTCACGGCGCCAATTGTTTTGATTTTGTTATTAATTACGGGAGTTATCTCACTTCTTTAAAAAAGAAAAGACTCTCCTCTTTTCCGGTTTCTCCCCCGAATATGATTTTTCAAATTTTCGGGGGATTTTTTTCTTCTTTTTTATTGTCAGCTCATTAAAACACTTTCTTTTTCAATTAAATTTCCCCGTATCACAATAAAAAAACGGGGCAATCTTTTGCCCCGTTTTTTTGTTTTATATTTCCTTTTATGAAGCTAAAGAAAGTTT